>JBDLIK010000240.1:0-5795 GCA_039714895.1 Myxococcota bacterium
GAGGGGGCGCGCCGGTCGCTGCGGCCGCCGCGGCGGCCGAGGCGGGGCCCCCAGCCGGCGGAGGCGGGGGCGACGCCCGGGGGCGGCATGCCCATCTCGGTGTCGCTGAAGCCGAGCTCGAGCCGGATCGGCTCGAGTGCGATGGCGAGCAGCTGCCGGTGGAAGAACTCCACCCCCACCGCGGCGACCAGCATGCCGACCGCGAAGCGGACGTAGCGCGGGGAGTAGTCGGGGTCGGTCACCGCGACCTTCCGCGCCGACCCGTTCTGCTCGCGAGCACTAACGCCGCAGGAACGTGCCGGCGCCTTCGATCGCGCCGGCTTCGAAGCGGCTCGGGCGCCAGGCGAGCTCGACGTGGTCGGGCTCGCCCTCGTCGAAGTCGGCCACCGTCACGTTCACGCGGAGCGCCTCCCAGCGTCCACCGCTCCGCTCGTCGAGGAGCGCGGTCGGCACGGCGACCTCCATCGCGTAGCCGAGCTGCGTGCGGCGCACCGAGCTCTCGACGCCCTCGGGGCTGCCGCCCGCGAACAGGCGCATGATCGGATCGGGGCGCGTCTCCTGCAGCGCGATGAGCGGGCTCACCATCCGGGCCAGCGAGCCGTTGCGGAGCGCCACGAACAGGCCTTCGTTCTTCGAGCGCTCCGGGTCGGGCCGCGGATCGAGGCTCACGGACACGTGGTCCTGCTCGCGCGCCACGCGCTCCGGGGAGGCGACGATCGAGTCGTCGCGCACGTCGAGGCCGAGGTAGAGGTACTTCGCGTCGTGGCGGAGGCCGAAGCGGAACGAGGCGTCCTCCGGGCCGCGGTGGATGCCCGGGCCGTAGCGGCCGCCGGGCACCTCGACGACCACCGGGAGGCGCCCCCACTCGGTGAGGTCGCCGTCCACGCGAACGGCAATCCGCGTGCGCGGCACGTCGAAGCGCCGCTCGGGGAGCACGACCAGCTCGCGCTCGATGGCGAGCGACTCGCCGCGGAGCCCCTGCGTCGCGAGCTCGAAGCGCGCGTGCGCCGGGGTGAGCGCCTCGTAGGAGCGCGCGGCGCGCGCGCGGACGGGCACCTCGACGGTGGCCGCGCCGCCCGGCGCGATCGAGATGCGCTCCTCCACCTTATCGGGCACGAGGTCGCGGCTCGGTGCGAAGCGGGCCCAGACGTCCAGGTGGCTCGCGCTCGGGTTCGCCACCGAGAATCGCACGGTGCCCCGGCTGAAGTACCGGCTCGAGCCCACGAACGGCTCGGCCACCACCGCTTCCTCGAGCTGGCGCACGAGGGTGCGGAGCTCCTCGTCCACCACGTCCGAGGGCAGGATCCCGTCGAGCTTCAGGTTCGCGATGACGGGGCCCTGCTGCGTCATCGTCACCTGCGCCACGTGGTCGAACTCGCCCCACACCGTGCCGCGGAGCCGACTGCCCCCGCCCGTGGTCGCGAGCGTGATGTACTGGTGGTTGCCGCGCCGGTGCTCGGTGTAGCGGTGGTAGTGACCGGCGAAGGCGGTGTGCGGCCGGTCGGCGAGCATCGCCTCGACCTTCTGCCAGTCGGGGTTCGGCCGCGGCGAGTCCCAGAGCGGCTGGTGGATGATCACGAAGGTCCAGCGCACGTCGGGGTTCTCGGCCAGCACACGCTCGGCGAACGCCAGCTGCTCGGCCTGCGTGAAGGGGCCCGGCACCGGGCTCTTCGGGTCGTGCACCATCCCGAAGAGCTCGGAGTTGAGCGCGAGGAAGAGCACGTCGCGGTAGCGGAAGTGGTAGTAGGAGGGCCCGAAGCGCTCCTTCCACTTCTTCGCCATCACGGCGTTGCTCATGTCGTGGTTGCCCGCCACGTAGAAGAAGGGCATGTCGAGGCCATCGACGAAGCCCTCGATCTCGTTCCACTCGTGGTCGAGCACGGCCGGGTCGTCGCTGTAGCCCTCGATCAGGTCGCCTACGCTGACGACGAAGTCGGGACGGACGAGGTTGATCTTCGGCATCGCGCCCGCGAAGACGCCCTCTCGGTGCTCGCCGGTGCGGTCGGTCACGACCACGAACCGGAACTCGTCCTCGCCGAGCGCCTCGAGCCCGGTCCACGGCACCTGCTCGGGCGGGCTCTCCACCCGGGCGTCGATCTGGGTCTTGCCGGCGAAGAGCGCGGCGCAGCCCATCGCGAGGCTGGCGCAGCAGGCGAGCAGGATCGGTGCGCGGTTCATGACGCGGCCCCCCTCCGTGGATGCCGCAGGTTGACGCGGCGGGGGCGTGCGCGCCACGCGGGCCCCGCGAGCGGTACGGCGTCGCCCCGGGGTATGGTGGCCGCGTGACGAAACGGGCCGAGGAAGCGACGCGCCTCGGCGGAGGATCCCGATGAGCGACTCCCCGATCTACGATCACGATCCGATCGAAGAGATCCAGCCCGATGTCTTCATGGTTCGAGGCTGCATCAAGATGAACGCGCTGATGACCATCACGCGCAACATGGCCATCGTCCGGCATGCGGGTGAGCTCACGCTCGTCGATCCGATTCGTCTCTCCGCAGCCGAGGAGAAGCGGCTGGACGCGCTGGGAGCCGTCAAGTGGATCCTGCGCCTCGGACCGATGCATGGTGTCGATGATCCGTACTACATCGAGCGCTACGGCGCGGAGCTCTGGGCGCCCGGCCCCTCGGAGGCCCATCCCGAGCCGAAGCCGACGCTCACGTTCGATGCTTCGACGGAGCTCCCGTTCCCGGACGCCGAGTTGTTCTGCTTCCAGGGGCTGAAGCAGCCGGAGGGGGCGCTCCTGTTGCGGCGGGGCAAGGGGCTTCTCATCACGTGCGACTCGATCCAGAACTACGGCGACTATCGCTACAACAACCTCGTGGCGCGGCTCCTGATGCCCCTCATCGGATTCCCGAAGACGACGATCGTTGGCCCGATGTGGGTGAAGATGATGACGCCCGAGGGCGGGAGTCTCGAGAACGAGTTCCGTCGGCTGCTCGAGCTCGAGTTCGATCAGCTGCTCTCGGCACACGGGAGTCTGCTCGAGACGGGTGCGCACGAAGCCTGCGAGCAGGCGGTCGACAAGATGTTCTCACGCTGACGCGCCCCCGACGGCTCACTTGCGCGTGAGCTTCACCGGCAGGTGCGTATAGCCCTTCACGAAGGAAGAGAGGGTGCGCTTCGGTTCGTCTTGCACCTCGATCTTCCCGAATCGCTCCAGGATCTCCTCCCACAGGACGCGCAACTGCAGCTCGGCCAGGCGGCTGCCCATGCAGAAGTGGATGCCGTAGCCGAACGACAGGTGCCGTACTGCATTGGGGCGTTCGATGTCGAGAGCGTTCGCGTTCTCGAAGACGTCTTCGTCCCGGTTGCCGGAGACGTACCACATCAGCAGCTGATCGTGTTTTCGGATCTGCTTGCCACCGAGCTCGCAGTCGCGGGTGGCCGTTCTCCTCATGTAGGAGAGCGGTGTCTGCCAGCGAATGACCTCGGGCACCATCTTCCGCACGAGACCGGGATCGGCGACCAGCTTGTCGTACTGCTCGGGGAACTGGTTGAGCGCGTAGACGCTTCCCGACATGGTGTTGCGGGTGGTGTCGTTCCCGCCCACGATGAGCAGCAGCAGGTTGCCCAGGTGCTGCACGGGCGCCATGTGCCGGGTCGCCTCCCCGTGGACGAGCATCGAGACCAGGTCGTGGCCCGGGCGCTTCCTGCGCTCCTCCCAGAGCCCCGAGAAGTAGTCGAGGCACTCCATCATCTCCTCGCGCTTCTGGATCTGCGACTCAACGACGCCGCCGGACTCGGGGATCGCGAAGACGATGTCGGACCATCGGGTCAGCTTCCGGCGGTCTTCGAAGGGGAAGTCGAAGAGCGTCGCGAGCATCGCCGTGGTCAGCTCGATCGAGACGGTGTCCACCCAGTCGAAGCTCTCGCCTTCGGGAAGGGAGTCCAGCACGCGGCACGTGCGCTCCCGGATGAGCGGCTCCAGCTTGACCAGGTTGCGCGGGGCGACCGCCGGCTGCACCGTCTTGCGCTGCTCGGTCTGCCGCGGGGGATCCTGGGAGATGAACGGCGGCGTCCCGAACCGGGCCCCTTCGGGCAGCTCGGCGCCGACCCGGAAGCCCAGCGTGATGCCGTAGGCCGACGAGAAGGTCTTCCAGTCGGAGCTGACTGCCTTGATGTCGTCGTACTTCGTGACCGACCAATAGCGTCCCGCGGTGTCGATCTCGTTGAGGTGGACGGGATCCTCCCGCCGCAGTCGCTCGAAGTACTCCTGCCAGCGGTTCTCGCGGAACAGATGAGGATTGGCCGGGTTGACGTCCTCGAGGGGGAGGTCCCGAGCAGGGCGGACATTGGCGCCCCGCTCGGCCTGCTCCTGCTCGGGCGTCCGGAACTCCGCTGCCCCAACCCATCGACTTCGTCCTGTCGCGGTCTCGCTCATTCGAATCCTCCTCTGCAACTGAGTGTGATGAGCGGTGGATCGCTGACCTTCCTCACGCGCCCCTCATGCCTCCGCACCCTCACGGCGCCAGGCCCACACGCTGTATCAGCGAGACGAAGCGCGGATCCGTTCGGATGAAGTCGTAGCCCGGGTTCACCTTCATGCTCAGGACGCTTCGCGACCCGGCGCGCTCCTCGTAGGCCTGCTCCAGCGCACTGAGCGCGCGCTCCGCATCGCCGACGAATGCGTACACCTGCCCCAGATCCTCCGAGCCGAACTCCACGCGATCGACGACCTCGCTCGACAGCGCTTGCGGCTCGCGCGTCTGGCGGTGGCGGATGAATGCCCTCCCGACCTCCCGCGCGGCTTCCGCGTCACGGCCGGTCAGCGTCGCCCACCGCACCAGGGTGTCCGAAGCGTCTTTCGAGCGCCCCGCCCGTAGGTAGGTCAGCCAGAGATTGCCGTACAGCTCGGTGAGATCCGGGTGGCGGTGGAGCGTCTCCCGCGCCAGCTCGATCGACTTCTCCAGGTCTCCGGAGTCCATGAGCATGTAGCTCAGGTTCATTCCCATCAATCCCGAGTGGGGATCGACCTCGACGGCGCGGCGGGCCAGCTCGATCGCCTCTTCGTGCTGGCCCTGCCAGGAGAGCACGTGGGAGAGCCAGTGGAGCGCGTTCGTGTTGTTCGACTGGACCTCGAGGGCGCGACGCAGGAGCGCCTCGGCCTCCGCCCAGTCGTAGTAGTGGATCAAGCGGTTCCAGCCCATCGAGGTGAGCGCCTCGGGAAGGTCGGGATCGAGCGCGAGAGCGCGTTTCGCGGAAGCCTCCGAGTTCTCCCGAGCCAGCTGCGGGTCCCTGTCGGCCACGTACTCGGGCAGCAACATCGTGGCGTCGGCGAGTCCCGAGTGGCCCAACGCGAATTCGGGATCGAGCTCGATCACCTCCTGGAAGTACTCGGCCGCCGCGAAGAGCGACTCCCGGGTGCGTCGCTCCAGAAGCTGCTTGCCCAGGAAGTAGGTCTCGACAGCGGCGAGGTTCTGGGTCGGGGCCGTTTCAATGCGTTGCTGCTCCTCAGGCGACAGGGTCGCTTGCAACGACTGGGCGATCGATGTGGCGATCTCGCTCTGGATGGCGAAGATGTTCGCTGCGGTGAGCTCGCGGTCGTAGGTCTCCGACCAGAGATGCTCGTCGGTCGCGGCATCGATGAGTTGGACGTTGATCCGGACCCGGTCTCCGGCCTTCTGGACACCACCCTCGAGGATCGTGGCCACCCCCAGCTCGCCGGCGATCTGCGGGATGGTCTTCGTCGTGTCCCGGTACTGAAGCACGGACGTTCTCGAGATCGTCTTGATCGAGCTGATCTTCGGGCCGGTCGGCACGTCCACCGCGAGCTACACGTGGCAGCCACGTTT
>JBDLIK010000241.1:0-5785 GCA_039714895.1 Myxococcota bacterium
GCCGACGGCGTGCACCGCTTCGAGGGCACCGTCAACCAGTACACGGGCGACGGGATCATGGCTCTCTTCGGTGCGCCGATCGCCCACGAGGATCACGCCCAGCGCGCGTGCTACGCGGCGCTTCAGCTGCGCGAGGAGCTCCGCCGGTACTCAGAGGAGCTTCGCATCGCGAAGGGGCTCGACTTCTCGGTGCGAATGGGCCTCAACTCGGGAGACGTCGTCATCGGAAAGATCGGGGATGACCTCCGCATGGACTACACGGCGCAGGGGCACACGGTCGGCCTCGCCGCACGCATGGAGCAGATCGCGGCGCCCGACCAGACCTACCTGACCGAGGAGACGGCTCGGCTCGTCTCCGGGTTCTTCGAGCTTCGCGACCTCGGACCGACTCCCGTAAAGGGCCGAAAGGAGCCGATCGGCGTCCATGTGCTCGAGGGCGTGGGCGCGCACCGCACGCGGTTCGACGTGTCCCGGGCGCGCGGTCTCTCCAGGTTCGTCGGCAGGGCAGACGAGATGGCGACCCTCGAGGCGGCGCTCGCCCGCTCGAAGGAGGGGAACGGCCAGGTCCTGGGTGTGGTCGCGGAGGCCGGAACCGGGAAGAGCCGCCTCTGCTTCGAGTTCGTCGAGGGTTGCCGTGCGAGCGGCCTTCAGGTCCTCGAGGGCCGCGGTGTGGCGCACGGAAGGAACATCCCGCTCCTTCCGGTGCTCCAGGTCTTCCGTGCCTACTTCGGGATCGAGGAGCAGGACAGCGATCGAACCGCCAGGGAGAAGATCGCGGGCAGGCTCCTCTTGATCGACGAGAAGCTCCGGGGGGCCCTGGCGATCGTCTTCGAGCTGCTTGCGGTCGCGGACCCCGAGCGGCGCGCTCCCGGTGGGGATCCGGAGGGGCGCCAGCGCCAGCTCTTCAGCGTGCTGCGGCAGATCATCCGGCGGGACGATGGCGAGCCGATCGTCACGCTGATCGAAGACCTGCACTGGATCGACGACGCGAGCGAGGCGTGGCTCGAGCAGCTCGTCGACTCGGTCTCGGGAACGCGAACCCTGCTCCTGGTGAACTTCCGCCCGGAGTACGGGGCGGACTGGATGCGGAAGTCCTACTACCAGCAGCTCGCCCTCGCGCCCCTCGGCCCGCCGGCCGTTCGGGATCTACTTGCTGATCTCCTAGGAGACGACGCGAGCATCTCCGGACTCGCCGACACGATCCATGCACGAACGGCCGGGAACCCATTCTTTACCGAGGAGGTCGTTCAGGCGCTCATCGAGAGCGGGAGTCTCGAGGGAACACACGGTCACTACCGGCTCGTCACGCCGATCGACGAGCTCGAGGTCCCGGCGACGGTCCACGCGGTTCTCGCGGCACGAATCGATCGCCTGGCCGAGCGCGAAAAGCAGGTCCTCCAGACCGCCTCTGTCATCGGCAAGGAGTTCACGGAGCCGATCCTGTCGGAGGTCGCGGAGCTCCCCGCGCGGGAGCTCTCCGACGCTCTCGCGATCCTCAAGGACTCGGAGTTCATCCTCGAGAAGGCGCTCTACCCGGTCGCCGAGTACACGTTCAAGCACCCCCTGACCCAGGAGGTCGCCCTCCACTCCCAGCTCCGGGAGCGCCGTTCACGCGTCCACGCAGCAGTCGCGCGGGCCATCGAGGAGGCGAGCCCGCAGAAGCTCGACGAGAGGGCGGCGGAGCTCGCCCACCACTGGGAGGAGGCCGAGGAGAAGCTACCTGCCGCGCGATGGCACCGCAGAGCGGCCGAGTGGGTCGGCGCGAGCAACCTCTCCCAGGCGATCGCACACTGGAGGAAGGTCCGGGAGCTCGGGGCCTCCCTCCCGGACGACCGTGAGGCACTCGAGCACAACCTGGTCGCCTGCCAGAGGTGGCTGGCGTTCGTCTTCCGCGTCGGCGCCCCAAAGGAGGAGATCGACGAGATCTTCTCCGAGGGAAGGAGTGTCGGAGAGAAGCTCGGAGATCCGCGGGCGCTCTTCTATCTGACCCATGGGATGAACCCGGTGCTCGTCACGAAGGGGCTCATGACCGACGCCCTCCGGAACGCGGAGCAGGCCTACCGGCTCGCGGACGATCTGGGAGATCCCGAGACGCGCGTCCTCGCGTGCGACCTGATGGCCGACACGACGTATTGGCTCGGAGATCACGGGGCGGCGGTTCGCTGGGGAGACGAGACGCTGAGTCTGGTCGGGGACGACACGGAGATCGGGATCGCGACCTCGGGGACGCCGGTCCGGACGTGGGCGCTGGTGCGCCGGGGCGTCGCGAAGGCACAGATGGGCCGGCTCGAGGAGGGGCGGAGGGAGGTCGAGGAGGCCGTTCGGCTGGGGCGCGATCGGGGCCACGGCGAGGTCTCGGCGTGGGCGCTGACTCTGCTCTGCTTGATCGACGAGGTCGAGGGCAGGCTCGAGGAGCCGCTGCGCCGAGCACAGCAGGCCCTCGAGTACGCGGAGAGGGTGCAGAGTCCCTTCACCCAGAACGTGGCCCATCAGACGATGGGGCTGGCGTACCTCCTCCGCGGCGACCCGCACGAAGCCGTCGACCTGCTGGAGCGTTCGCACCGCTTCAGACGCGAGCGCCGCACGGGTCTCTATTCGGGACCCTCGGAGATGGCCGATCTGGCCGCGGCGAACCTCGCGGTGGGGAACATCGAGAGGGCCCGAGCACTCGTCGAGGAGGCGCTCGAGTTCGGGGAGCGCGGGGGTGCGTGGATGCGCGGGGCGCGTGTGTTTCTCGTGAGGGCGCAGATCCTGCGCGAGTCCCGGGGGAAGGCGGCGCGGGATGAGATCGAGGCGACACTCGATCGCGCGGACTCGCTGATACGCGAAAAGGCCGCCCGGGCCTGGGTCCCCTTCGTGCTCGAGGAGCGTGCGCGCTTCGCCGAGCTTCTGAACGATTCAGCGACAGCGGAGCGACACCGCCGCGAGGCGCACCGCCTCTACACCGAGATGGGCGCGACGGGGCACGCCGAGCGGCTGGCGTGAGAGCCGGGCTCGTGAGGGGCGACCGAAGCTCTCATCCCGGCGGGATGAACGCCAGACCTACCCAAGAAGGGCGTCAGGTCGCGACCGCCAGGCGCTGCGTGGCAGTCAACGGGAGCCTCCGAAGTCGCCCAGGTCGCGGCTATGCACGAAGTGCCACGGGCGTTTGACCATGTGGTGGGCCAGGTCGCGATCGTCCACGCCGACGACCCACGCCGGGACGACGACGACGAAGAAGGCGACAGTGGAGACCGACGCGCCGATGATGGCGAGCGGTCGCACGAGGACAGCGTCCGCCACCTTCACGCCAACGCTGGGCTCGGCCGACGCCGGAACAGGTGCGCCCAGAAGGGCGAGGCCGAGTGCCAGGGTCACGATCTTGCTGCGGATCATGTTGCGTCTCCTTGTTCGGCCTTGCGCGACAGGTGGGCTCGGTGATCCTCGATCACGGCAGACATAGGAGCGCAGCGGTTCCTCACCTATGGGGAAGTACGTGCATGGGGAATCGGTAGGTCGAGCGTCTAGCTTTACGGGGGCAGCGGGGCGGTCACGGCCGGCCCCTCGGCCTGGCGTGCTCGCAATGGCGTGCACGCCGGCCTCGTCCGGATCTGGGGCCAGGCCCCCGCGCGGCTGCGCGTGAGGTCTAGGGCAATCTAGTCCGCCTCGGCGAAGGCGAGGCCGCACTCCGGGCATTCGGCGGCCTCGGCCTCCACGGCGGTGCCGCAGGCCGGGCATCCCTCGGCCTCGCTCCAGCCGCCGCTGGCTCCCTCGGGAAGGTCCGGGAGCTGGGCGCGCAGCAGGTCCTCGTCGATCTCCCGCGCGCGCCCGGCGTCCTCCGGCCGGACGTAGAGGGCACAGGGCGCTCCGTGACGGCGGGCCGCGGGCGCCTCGTCGGAGAGCAGCTCGATCCGGCTGGCGATGCCGGCCTGGGCGAGCTGCGACGCCAGGGTCTGGATCCAGACCGGGTTCTCCACCCGCACGCGCTGCAGCTGCTCGACGGGGGGCAGCTCGCCCTTCGGCGGAAGCTCGGAGGGGCTCACCAGGTCCACCTCGCACTCGGCGCAGCGCCCCACCGTCGCCAGGTACTCCTCGCGGCAGCTCGGGCAGACGCGGGGCGGCGCAGCGCTCATCCGGCGGGCTCCCCTGCCAGCCAGCGCGCCGTGCACTCCGCGACGTGGCGGCCGTGGGCCCGCGCCGCATCGAGGTGCGCGGGGGTCGGGCCGGCCACCCGCTGGCGTGGCGACGTCCAGGCCACCGGGCCCCAGTGGCTGCCTCCCTCGGCGAACTCGGCCAGGCGGTTGGGCATCGAGACGAGCAGCATCCCGTGCTCGGCCAGGTTGGCGAGGAGCGAGAGCAGCGCCAGCTCCGCGCCGCCCCGCGCCCCGAGGCCGGAGCTCACGAAGGCGGCCCCCACCTTGCCCACCAGCCGTCCGGCGAGCCACAGCGGCGAGGCGCGCTCGAGGAAGCTGCGCATGGAGGATTCGATGCCGCCCATGTGGACGCCGCTGCCGAGAATCACCCCGTCCGCCGAGAGCAGATCGTCGTTCGACGCCTCCTCGGACCGGCGCAAGACCACGTCCGCGCCAGCCTCCTTGGCGCCGGCGGCCACGGCCTCGGCCATCCGCGCCGTCCGGCCGGTCTGGGAGGCGACCACGATCAGGACGCGCATCGCGGAGACCCTATCACGCCCGTGGGATGAAGCCGGCCTCGCGAAGCCGCGAGACACGCGCCGCGAAGTCGGGGGGGTCGTCGCTCGCTGCCCGGACCTCGTCGAGCTCGAGACGTGCCGCGTGGAGGAGCGGGCGCTTCGCGCCGGTGAGATCCTGCAGGTCGCCCCGGTAGGCCTCGTCTCCGGCCACCGGGCAACCTCGACTGGCGAGGGTGGCGCGAATCTGATGCAGGAACCCGGTGGCGGGCCAGATCTCCAGCAGGGCTGCGCCCCGGAAGACCTCGAGTCGGCGCCACCGCATCCAGGTGCGTCGGGCGCCTGGGGCCCCCGCCTCCGCCACCTCCACCCGCGCCGGCCGGTGACGTGCAACCCGGAGCCAGACCTCCTCGGCACCCTCCGAGGGCGGATCGCCCACCACGAGGGCCCGGTAGCGCTTCACGGCCCGGTGCGAGCGGAAGCCCTCCCGCAGGCGCTCCCAGACCTCTGCGTCGGTGGCGACCAGCAGCACCCCGCTGGTCCCCACGTCCAGCCGATGCACCACCCCACTTCGCAGGCCCCCCTCTCCCACCCCCTGAAGCTCCGGGTAGCGGGCGACCACGGCTCCCATCACGCTCCCGGTCTCCTCCTCTGCGTAGGGGTGCACCGGATGCCCGGCCGGCTTGTCCACGGCGAGCCAACCGCGTCCCTGGGCCAGTACGCACAGCGGCACCTCGGGCTCCGGGAGGATGCGACGATCCCGGGGATACCTGAAGCGTTCCACCCGCACCTCGTCCCCCGGTGCGAGCAGGGCTCCCTTCGCACGCGGGCCCCGCGTCCGAACCCGCCCGGAATCGAGCAGCCGTCGGGCCTCGGCCCGCGACAGCGAGAGCCGCTCCGAGAGGAATGCGTCGAGTCGGCGGCCGGCCTCCGCCTCATCCACCACGAGCACGCGCTGTCCGCCGCCACCGTCCTTCATGCCTGCAGGGTAGCTCCCGGCATCCTTGACAAGGAAACGGCCCCGGATACCTTCGCGCCATCATGCAGCGCGTCTTCGCCAGCTTCATCCGGATCGCCATCGGTCGGGGCATCATTGGCCCCGTGCCCTCGGCGTCCGGATCCTGACGCGCAGAACAGGAATCTTCCGGAGGCCGCGGG
>JBDLIK010000242.1:0-5721 GCA_039714895.1 Myxococcota bacterium
ACCTCGGGGCGGTGGCAACGGGCGCAGGGGGCATCGGGAGCCTCGGCCAGCGTGAGCGAGTGGGGATCGTGGCAGTCCGTGCAGCTCACCCCGGCCGCGTACATGCGGCTCTGCAGGAACGAGCCGTGGACGTACACCTCCTCGAGGATCTGACCGTCCGGCTGGTAGAGGCGGGGCTCGAGCAGCGCCAGGCGGTGGCTGTCGAGCAGCGGCTGTCCGTGGACGTAGCCGTCGCCGAGGGCGCCCCGGCGGGAGTGGCAGAGCGCACAGGTCTCGAGCTCGCTCGCGGACTCCCGGGGCGGGCTGCGGCGCGCGATGGCGGCTCCCGGGTCGAGGATCCACGCTGCGTCGTTGGCGAGCTTCACCTCCAGGCCGTCGTCGCCACTTTGCCCACCGGCTTCCGCCCAGGAGACGTGGCGGGAGCCGCGGCCGTGGCATGCCTCGCACGAGACATCGATGTCGCTCCACGTCGTTTCGTAGCGATCTTCCTCCAGCCGGTAGCGCTTGCGCACGCCGGTGGAGTGACACTCGGCGCACATGTGGTTCCAGTTCTGGTTGAGCCCGGTCCAGTGGAGCTCGTCGCTGGCGGGGATCGCCTCGTCGGGATGGAGATGGAACCAACGCTGCCCGCCACGGTCGGCGGGCCGGGTGTCCCAGGCGAAGGGCAGGGCCTGCAGGCGCCCGCCGGCCAGACGCACCAGGTACTGCTGGAGGGGATCGACGCCGAACGTGTACACCACCTCGAACACGCCGGGCTCGCCCTCCGGCCCCTCGGTACGAACCTGGAATCCCTCGTCGGAGCGCCGGAACTCCGTGGTCACGCCGAAGTGCTCGAGGCGTGCGCCCTCGAAGTCCCCGAGCACGGTGGCGTCGTTGGCCTCCTGCATCGCCAGGTCGTGGTGGGAGCCCCGCCAGCGGTCCCGCTCCGAGGGATGACACCCCCCACAGCGCTCTCCGCCGACGAATCGGAGCGGAGCCTCGGCGGTAGCCGGGGCCTCGGCCCCGCCGGTCGGCGGCGGAACGGGGTCTCTTCTCTCGCAGCCGGCCAGCAGCGTGCCGACCAGCAGGATGGCCGCGCGCACTCTCCGCCGTTGGCGCGTCGGGATCCGAGCCTGCAATTCCGGTCAGCTCTCCGCGGGGGGCTCGAGCATCAGCGTGGCCACACCGCAGGGCTCGCCCCGGACGGTGAAGACCCGCGTTCCCGGCTTGCGTCCCGCGCGGACCTCCGAGACATCGAGGCCCGCCTCGTCGAGTCGACGGCGGGCGGCGTCAGCATCGCGGACGCGGTAGGAGAGCCCCCAGAAGCGGTCCTGGGGGATCGGCTCGGGTCCTCCCTCCAGCGGCGCCGCCAGCTCGACGGTGATGCCGCCCACCCGGAAGAAGAGCAGGCGTGCGCCCCACTGGGGGAAGCTGCGATCGAGGGCCAGGCGCAGCCCCAGCCCGTCGCCGTAGAGCGCGCGCGCCCGGTCGGGGTCTTCGGTCCGCACCACCGCGTGATCCAGGCCGAACACCGTGGCCTCCTCGGCGGCCGCGGCGGCCGCGGGCGGCAGGATCTCCACCGGCGAGGTGTGCTCGATGGCGAAGAGCAGCACGCCCCGGGTCTGCGCCAGCGGGAGCGGCACCCGGCGCCACTCCCGGAAGGCACCGGAGTCCGTGTCGCGCCCGAGCCCCTTCTCGATCGGGCCCGGATCGAGCCGGGCCAGTTCGGAGCGGGCCTGGCCGGCATCCGAGGTCCCGAAGGCCAGACCCAGCGGGCCCTCGCCGCGCTCCTCCAGCCAGGATGACAGCAGCTTGCCGGCGCCCCCCCCTCCCGTCGGAGCCAGCAGCTCGAGGTAGGTGTTCTCGAGGCGGAACAAGCGGTTCGCCGTTCCGGCGCCCGGATGCTCGCCGTGCCAGGAGGGGCGGCGCCCCAGGACCGTTGCCAGCGTGCGCGTGGATGCCTCGAGGTCCCGCACGGCGAGGATCACGTGATCGAGGCTCTCCAGCACGGTCCGATGCTAGTGTCCCGCCTCAGGAGCTCGCCACCTGCTTCGAAGCCGATCCATTGCCGCTCGTCTCCGCCCCGGCGGCTGCGTGCTGGCCCTGCTGGTGCTGGCGGGGGCTGCCTCCGCCCACGAGGCGGAATCCGGACCGACGTCCGAGCGGCTCTTCGAGCCCCCGGCCGCCGGGAGCTACGAGCTGCCGGTGATCGACCGGGTGAGGGAGCACTGGCTCCTCGATCCCGATGGCGCCCGCTCGCCGGTCCTGGGTCTCGGCCCGGGGCAGGTGGCGTTCGTGTCCTTCGTGTTCGGAAGCTGTGGGGAGGCGTGCCCGCTGGCACTCGCCACTCTGCAGCGGCTCGACCGGGAGCTGGCCCGGCTGCCCGGCCTCGCATGGCGGGTGAGACTGGTGACGGTGAGCTTCGACCCCGCCCGAGACGATCCGGCGCGCATGGCCGAGTTCCGTGGACATCTGGCGCCCCGGGGCGACTGGCGCTTCCTCACGGCCGCGGCGCCGGCGGGGATCGATCCCGTGCTCCACGACTTCGGCCAGGACGTGCTGCGCGGCGGCTTCGACGAGCGCGTGGTGGGCCATGTCCTGCGTGTCTTCCTCGTCGACGCCGAGGGCGGCGTGCGCAACGTCTACAGCGCTGGCTTTCTCGACGTCGAGATCCTGCGCAACGATGCGGCCACCGTCCTGCAGCTGCCACCCTCGAGCTGGGCGGCGGCTCGCCCGGGAGCGGGCGGACCTGCGGTGCCATGACCCACCGGCTTGCGGGGTGCATCGCCCTGCATCTCCTCGCAGCGCCGGCGGTGCAGGCCGAGGTCCCGCTGCGTGCCGAGCGCCTCGACGCCACGAACCTCGAGGCGCTGCGGCCGGGGGGGAGTGACGCCCTCGGCGGCCTGGGTGACTACGCGCTGTCCAACGGAACCCTGTGCGCGGTGGTCGCATCCCCCGAGCACGAGACCGAGCTCTCCACCCGGGGCGGCGCGCTGCTGGACCTCGGCCACTGCGGACGTGGAGACGACCAGCTGGTCCTCCTGCACCCGCTGGTGAACCTCGAGCAGGACGGCGCCATCGAGATCCGCGAGGTGTACCCGGAGCGGACGGCCGATGCGGCGAGCCTCGTCTCGGTCGGCGAGCGGGACGGCCTGCAACTGGAGATCCGCTACAGCGTCGATGCGGAGGACCCGGCGCGGCTCCGCATCGTCATCCGCCTGGAGCGGGTCGCCGAGGGGCCCCGGGCGTTCGCCCTCGCCCAGGTCCTCCTCTTCGGCGAGAGATCCATGCGTCCCTTCGCGATCGTGAGCGAGGATCTCCCGGCCTCGCCGGGCTTCCAGTACCCGCCCTTCGACCTGTCGGATCGCTTCTCGCTGCTGCGAGCCATCGGCCGCGCCGACGTCCACGTGCTGGTGGGCGCCGCGGCGTTGGACCCTCCCAGCTCCTACGGACACCGGCTGTTGTCGGCCCGGCTCGAGCGCGCGGAGGGGGGGTGCGCAGCGCTGCCCGGCCTCTCGATGGCGGCGGAGGGCTTCGCGGCCGTGGCCTCCTTCTCGCGGCCGTTCTGGCTGGGAGGGCAGGGCGATCTCGGCCTGCTGGAGCTCGCCCAGACCCTCTTCATGGACCTCGAGCGGGGCGATGCCCTCGTGCAGGAATCGGAGCTGCGCATGGGGCGCGGCCGGGACGCGGGGTTCGTGACGGATCGGCTGTTCGCGGAAGGCACCCGCGTGATCGGGCGCATCGACGACCCCGCCGCGGCGCTGCACGTGGAGCTTGCCTCCGGGGGGGCCGTCGCCTTCGTGCGCCCGGCAGCGGACGGGAGCTTCGAGCTGCGGCTCCCGCCCGGCCGCTACCGGCTCCGCGCGCGGGGTGCCGGAGGGCGCGAGACCGGGCGCGAGCTGGTGGTGGGGGATGCGGCGCAGGTCGAGGTGCCGGAGCTTCGGCTCGGGCCCGCCGCCATCGTGCGGCTGCCCCGCGGCGAGGCCATGCGGCTCAGCTTTCTCTACGCCGACGGTGGAGGAGCCCCGGTGCTCTGGGACGACCTGCTGGGCTTCCGGGTGGGGGAGGAGCTGCTGCCCACGAGCGCCATGTCCGGCGACGTCTCCCTGGCTGGGAGACCCTCGGATCCGCAGAGCGTCGTGCTCCCACCGGGCCGCTACCGCGTCCTCGCCGATCGCGGGCCCGAGTACGGCGTGAGCGAGACGGAGCTCGTCGCGAGCCCGGGGGAGACGCGCTCCCTCGTCATCGCTCCGCCCCGTCGCGCGGTGGAGAGCCCGGGCTGGATCGCCGCCGACCTGCACGTGCACGCCGCACCCAGCGACGACTCGAGCCTTCCTCTCGAGACGCGCGTCGCGAGCTTCGTTGCCGAAGGGGCCGAGGTGCTCGTGGCCACGGACCACGATCACGTGGCTGACTACGGTCCCACCGTCCGAGAGCTCGGTCTCGAAGCGTCGCTGGCCACGCTGGTGGGGGTGGAGATCTCGAGCAGCGTGCGAAGCCAGGCGGTGCCCTACACCAGCGCTCACTCCAACGCCTTTCCGATTCCCCACCAGCCGGAGGCCTATCGGGGCGGCGCACCCAGCAACGAGGGCCGGCGGCTGCGGGAGATCGTCGCTGGCATCCGGGCGCTGGGAGGGGAGCGGGTGGTCCAGCTCAACCATCCGCGGGGTGCCTCTCCTGGCCGGATCGCCAACAGCTTCTTCACCCACCTCGGTGTGGCGGGCGAGCCCTTCGACCCCGAGCGCCCGCTCACGGACCCACCCAACGACGTCCTGATCGAGCGCGATCCGAAGGCGGCGGGTCTTCGGGACCTGGACTTCGACGCCATCGAGCTCATGAACGGAAAGAGCCTTGCGCGCTACCGGGCCGTGCGAGCCGACTGGTTCGCGCTGCTCCGTCAGGGCGAGATTCGCACGGCGACCGCCAACAGCGACACCCACCGCACCACCGAGATCGCCGCCCTCCCGCGCAGCTACGTGCGGCTCGCCGACGATCGCATCACGGCCTTCGACGAGGCGCGCTTCGTCCGCGCCATCCGAGCGGGGCGCGTCTTCGGGAGCAGCGGCCCGCTCCTCGAGGTCGCATTGGGCGACGTGGGGATCGGAGAGCGTTTCGTCGGGAGAGAAGGCCCGCTGCGGGTCGAAGTCCGAGCGGCCGAGTGGGTTCCCGTGAGTGAGCTGCGGGTCTTCGTGGACGGGGTTCTCGAGGCGACGCGTCCCATCCGCTCGGCGGGGAAGTTCGAGCTTCCGCTCTCCTTCCTTCGGGATGCCTTCGTGACCGTCGAGGTGGAGGGTCCCTCAGAAGGAATCTACGCCGACCTCTACCCCGGTTTCACACCCTTCGCGTTCACCAACCCGATCTTCGTGGACGCCGATGCGGATGGCGCGTGGTCCCCGCCCGGGCTGCCTTGAGCTGATATCCTACTCGGGGTCGGGAGGGAGCGGTGGTCACACGAGAGGCCTTCGGGCACATCTGCGAGCGCGTCTGTCGGGACCAGGGCTGGGAGCTGCTGCCCAGCGGCGTGCAGGTGAGCTGGGGGGATGGTCGGCACCAGCTCGTGTCCCTCGAGTTCTTCGAGTTCGAGAACGAGGAGCTGGTGCGCCTCTATACGGTGGTCGGAGCGGCCCAGGAGCTCGACACCGGTCGCCTGAACTCGGCCCTGCGAATGAACTACCACCTGGCCCATGGTGCCTTCGCCCTCAAAGACGGGGAGCTCGTCATGACCGACACCCTCCGGCTGGG
>JBDLIK010000243.1:0-5715 GCA_039714895.1 Myxococcota bacterium
CCGACGTACGCGACTCCAACCCGCGCGGCTGCCAGAAGGGAGCGGGCTTCAGCGGGCGCATGTACGACCCGAGCCGCATTCGGTACCCGCTCAAGCGCGCCGGCGCCAGGGGCTCCGGGAAGTGGCAGCGGATCTCCTGGCAGCAGGCCCTCGACGAAATCGCGGACTCGATGATCGACACGATCGTGGAAGAGGGCACGGACCGCATCGTGTACGATCTCGGCCCGGGCATCACGCTCGGCGTCCAGAGCGCGGCGAACTTCCGGCTCGGTACGCTCCTCGACTCTACGACCCTCGACATGAACACGGAGATCGGCGACGGCCATCGTGGCGCCGCCGAGACCTTCGGCAAGATCGTCTTCGAGCGCTCGGGCGACGACTACTTCTTCTCGGACCTGATCCTGATCTGGGGCGGCAACCCCATCTACACGCAGATCCCGAACGCCCACTTCCTGCTGGAGGCCCGCTACAAGGGGGCAGAGCTGGTCTGCATCGCGCCCGACTACAGCGCCTCGAGCGTACACGCCGACCTCTGGGTCCCCGTGAAGCCCGGCTGCGACGCGGCGCTGGGCCTCTCCATCGCCCAGGTGCTGGTCGAAGAGGGCCTCATCGATACCGCGTTCATCACCGAGCAGACGGATCTGCCCGTCCTCGTGCGGGAGGATACGGGGCGCTTCCTGCGGGCTTCCGACGTCGAGCGCGACGGCAGCGAGGAGGAGCTCTACGTCCACGACCCGAAGCGTGGGGTGGTGCTGCTGCCGAAGCGGAGCCTCGGACTGCGCGGCCTCGAGCCTTCCCTCGAAGGCCGTTTCGAGGTGACGCTCCAGGGCGGCAGCCGGGTCGCGGTCCGCCCGGTGTTCGAGCTCCTGCGGGAGCGGCTGGCCGACTACACCCCCGAGCAGGCCTCGCGGCTGTGCGGGACGCCTCCCTCGGTGATCCGGGACCTGGCGCGACGGATCGGCCGCGCCCGGGCCGCCTCCATGGTCACCACGAGCAACTTCAGCAAGTACTACCACGGCAACCTGATCGAGCGCACCCAGGCGCTCGTCTTCGCCCTCACGGGGAACTACGGCAAGAAGGGCAGTGGCTTCGTGGCCTTCCCCTTCCTGGTCAACGATGGCCTCGAGCCGTTCATGCTCTCCATGTTCGATCTGCCCCTGCGCCTGCTGATCTCCGCGAGCAGCCTCGTCGACGAGGCGAAGCTGAAGCTGGCCGGCTTCACGGACGAGATGATCGTCTACGAACAGAGCCGCAGGGGCTTCGAGGCTGGGCGGAGCACGAGCGGCGCCCTGTTCTGGTACGTGCACGGTGGCCTGCTCGAGGCGAGCGAGCAGCTGCAGGACTGGGATCCCCATCTCCAGCGTCCTGTCCGGGAGGTGCTGGAGGAGTCTCTCGCCAAGGGCTGGCAGCACGTCTGGCCGAAGCCGGGGAACCCGCCGCGCGTCCTGTTCTCCCTGGTCAGCAACCCCCTGCGCCGCATCCGCTCGTATCCGCTGCTGCTCGAGCACCTCTGGCCCGAGCTTCGCACCATCGTGACGGTCGACTGGCGCATGACCTCGACGGCACTCCAGTCGGACTACGTGCTGCCTGCAGCCGGCTGGTACGAACGCACGGAGCACAAATGGGTCACACCGCTGGTGCCCTTCGTCCATGCCGGCGAGAAGGTCGTGGATTTCTACGAAGCCAGGTCGGAATGGGAGATCTTCTCGCGCCTCGCGCAGGCCATCGACGCGCGCGCCGCCGCGCGCGGCATCGCGAAGTTCAGCGATCGCAGCGGCAGGGAGCGCTCCTTCGAAGGTCTCTACGACACCTTCTCCTCCCATGGTGAGTTCGGCCCCACCGATGACGACAAGGTCGCGGCGGCCATCCTGGAGCGCTCGAGCAACCTCGAGGGAGTGGAGTGGGAGTCCCTCAAGAAGCGTGGCTGGGCGCGCTTTTCGAGCCCTGGGAAGAGCGCAGCCTCGATTGGCAATGCAACGGAGATCCGCGCTGACGACACCATCACGCCGCTCACGAAGCACGTCCTGGACAAGCAGCCCTATCCCACCCTCTCACGGCGCATGCAGTTCTACCTCGACCAGGACCTCTACCTCGAGATGGGGGAGACCCTGCCCGTCCACAAGGACCCGCCAACCGCCGGGGGTAGCTATCCCCTCATGCTGACCGGCGGCCACACGCGCTGGAGCATCCACTCGGCCTGGCGCGACGACCGGCTCATGCTCCAGCAGCAGCGGGGCGAGCCCGCCATGTGGATGAGTGCGGCCGACGCCGAGGCCCGCGGCGTGCGCGACGGGGACCGGGTGCGCGTGTTCAACGACCTCGACAGCTTCGAGGTGATGGTCAAGGTCGCGCCGGCCGTGCGCCCCGGGCAGCTGATCCTCTACCACGCCTGGGAGAACTTCCAGTTCGCGAAGGGCAGGGGCTTCCAGAACCTGATCCCGTCGCCGCTGAACCCGGTCGAGCTCTCCGGAGGGCAGTTCCATCTGCGTCCCATGACGATCTGCTGCCAGCCGAGCCACACCGACCGGGACACGCGGGTGGAGGTCGCGCGCATATGAGCGACGGCTTCTCGCGCCGAAGCTTCCTCAAGGGGAGCGCGACGGGTGTGGCGGGGCTGGCTCTGGGCCTCTCGCTGCTGCGCTGCCGAGAGCCCGACGTCGCGGTCGTAGGAGCCGGGCCGCCGCCGGTGTACGACGGTGTCGGCGATCTGTGGCGCGACCAATGGCGCTGGGACCGAGTGGCCCGTACCTCCCACGCTCGGGCCAACTGCATCTCGACCTGCTCGTGGAACGTCTTCGTGAAGGACGGCCTGGTCTGGCGCGAGGAGCAGAACGCCATCTACGCGCCCGTCGAGGCCGGGGTCCCGGACTTCAACCCGCGTGGGTGTCAGAAGGGAGCCTGCTACTCGCACGTCATGTACGAGGCCTCGCGGGTCACCCACCCGCTGCGGCGGGTGGGGGAGCGCGGCTCGGGGCGCTGGAAGCGGATCTCGTGGGACGAAGCGCTCGGCGAGACGGCCGATCGCATCATCGATGCCGCGCAGCGCTCGGGCACGGGCTCCGTCGTCTACGACCACGGCACCACGAACATCGACTTCGGTCCGGACACCGTCGGCGAGATGCGGCTCTTCCGCACGCTGAACTCGACCATCCTGGACTCCTGGGCGGGCGTGGGCGACATGCCCTACGGCGCCGTGCAGACCTGGGGCATGTACAATGTCGAAGGCACCTCCGACGACTGGTTCAAGTCGGACTTCATCGTGGTCTGGATGGGCAACCCGGCCTACACACGCATCCCGGAAGTGCACTTCATGCACGAGGCGCGCTACCGGGGCGCCCGCCTGGTGGTGATCGCTCCCGACTACAACGCCAGTGCGGTGCATGCCGACTACTGGCTCAACCCCAGGGTCGGCAGCGATCCCGCTCTCGCGCTGGCGATGGCTCGGGTGATCCTGGCCGAGAATCTCTACGACGAGGAGTACGTGCGGGAGCAGACGGATCTCCCGATCCTCGTGCGCCAGGACACCGGCCGCTACCTGCGCGAGTCGGATCTGCTTGAGCGGGGGAGCGAGAAGCTCCTCTACTTCTGGGACGAGTCGACCGGCGTCCTGACCCCCGTGCCGGGCTGCCGCGGCGATGGCCGCCGCTCGTTGGCGTTGGGTTCCCTGCGGCCGGCTCTCGCAGGCCGGCAGCGGGTGCGCCTGGCGGACGGATCCGAGGTCTTCGTGCGTCCGCTGCTCGAGCATCTGCGCGAGCACCTGGACGCGCACTACACGGTGGAGCGTGTGGCCGAGGTGACGGGGGTCGGTGCCGCCACCATCGAGCGCATCGCGAGGGAGCTGGCCGCGGCACCGACGGCGATGATCTACTCGTCCTGGGGGGCCTGCAAGCACTACCACAGCGATCTCGTGCAGCGGGCCCAGATCCTGCTGATGGCCCTGACGGGCAACCAGGGCAGGAGCGGCGGCGGGCTGAGGGTGGCGTCCTGGTGGCCGGTCGAGGGCTTCGATCGCCTGGCCGCCGGGCCGGGAGAGTTCGGCCTGGGCACGCGGCTGAAGGTCATGGCCCGGGCGCTCTTCGGGCGCTTCGGCTGGCGGGAGTTCGAAGAGCTCCTCCAGGACCGGGTCCCCGAGCGCGGCAACACGCCCCTCATGCCCTGGCTCTATGTCCACGCGGGCTATTCGGAGATCTGGGACCGTCCCGACTACCAGGACCCCTCGCTGCCGCGAGCCACCTCGGCGTACATGCAGGAGTCGATCGAGAAAGGCTGGATCCCGATCCGGCCGGAGCCGGGCACCGATCCCGAGGTCTTCATCTTCACCGGGTCGAACCCGCTTCGCCGCTGGCCGTCACCACAGACCGCCCGGCAGCACCTGTGGCCGAAGCTGGGCTGGATCGTGGACGTGAACTTCAAGATGAGCACCTCCGGCCTCCACGCCGACCTGATCCTCCCGACGGCCGGCTACTACGAGCGCGACTCCCTCAAGTACTCCCAGGCCTACCTCCCCTACCTCGTGATCTGCGAGAAGGCGGTGGAGCCGCTGGGCGAAGCCAAGCCGGAGTGGGAGATCTTCGGCCTGCTGGCGCGCAAGATCCAGGAACGCGCCCGGGCTCGTGGTGTGAACCGGGTCGCGGACGCGGTGGGCGGCGAGGTGGACCTGGCGAGCGTGTACGAGTCCTGGAGCGAGGGCGGGCAGCTCGACGAGAGCAACCCGAAGGCCGCCCTCGAGCGCATCCTGCGCGACACCCGTTCGACGGGCAAGGCAGGCCTCGAGCAGGCGGCCGGCACGGGGCTCCTCCCCATCGTCGAGGCCAAGGGAAACCCCAACCCGCTCTATTCGGTGGCCACCGACTACCGGCCGGGGCGCACGCTCTACCCCCACGCACGCTTCGTCGAGGACAAGGAGATCTGGCCGACCCTCACCGGCCGCCAGCAGTTCCTGATCGACCACGCCTGGTACGAGGAGGTGGGCGAGACGCTGCCCGTTCACAAGGAGCCGCCCCCGGCGGGTGGTGACTATCCGCTGCGCCTCACGGGTGGGCACACGCGCTGGTCGATCCACGCCACCTGGCGTGACTCCGAGCTGATGCTGCGGCTGCAGCGTGGCGAGCCCGCCGTGTGGATGTCGGCGGCCGACGCGGAGCAGCGAGGGATCCACGACGGAGACCGCGTGCGCGTCTACAACGACAACGGGGCGTTCGAGGCGATCGCCAAGGCCGCCGGATCCGTTCAGCCCGGGCAGGTCATCATCTACCATGCCTGGGAGCCGTATCAGTTCAAGGGCTGGAAGGGGCAGCAAGAGCCCGTCGTGGCCCCGTGGAAGGCGCTCCATCTGGCGGGAGGCTACGAGCAGATCCACTACCGCATGATCTACGGCGCACCGGGCCACGCGCCGCGGGGCGGCACCGTGGACGTCGAGCACCTGGGCCACGAGGGGAAAGAGGCATGAAGGGCGAGGCTCTCGAAGGACTCGCGACGAAGGAGGAGATCCTCGCGGCGCTGCGCAGTCGGGCCTACCGCCTGCTCTGCGACTCGCTCGAGTATCCGGACGGCGCTCTCTGCGAGGTCATCCGTTCGGGAGCACTGGCCGAGACGCTCCGCGAAGTGCTCGGCGCCATCGAGCCCTCTCTCGCGCTGCGTACGGACTGGCGGGCGCTGCGCGACGCCGGCGTGGACGACGAGCTGGCGGTCGAGTACACGCGCCTGTTCGAGGTG
>JBDLIK010000244.1:0-5695 GCA_039714895.1 Myxococcota bacterium
ACCGAAGCGAGCGCCGCGCCGGTCTGCTCGACGAACGCGACGACCTCGTCGCCACTGCGCGCCAGCGTGAGGGGGATCAGACGATGCACGCCGAGGTCTGCGTACTGCCGCACGGTGTCGAGATCCAGGCTCGGCGGCGGCGTGACGCTGATCTCGAGGGAGCCGAGCTCCGCCGGGCGCTCCACCTCCTTGGCGGCCTCCTCGAGACCCGCCAGGGCGCGCCGCGTGGTATCGAGGTCGTGGAGGAAGCCATACCAGCCATTGCCCCGGCGAACGGCCCGACGCAGGGCCCCGCGGCTGTGGCCGCCGATCACGAGAGGGGGATGGGGCTTCTGGACGGGACGCGGATGGGCGTCGACACCGGAGAAGGAGACGAAGGGCCCGCGGTGGACGGGCTTCTCCTGGGTCCAGAGCGACAGGATCGCGTCGAGGTAGTCGTCGGTGCGCGCGCCCTTGTGCTGGAAGGGGACTCCCAGCGCCTCGAACTCGGGACGCAGGTAGCCGACCCCGACCCCGAACAGCAGTCGGCCTCCGGAGAGCACGTCGAGGCTCGCGAGCTCCTTGGCGAGCACCAGGGGATTGCGCTGCGGGAGGATCACGATCCCTGTGCCCAGCCGCACCCGGCTCGTCTCGGCCGCGACGAAGGAGAGCACCGTGGTCGGGTCGAGCATGGGCATCCGAGGCGGCGCCGGCGACGGCGGCACCTGTGGATCTGGAAGCACCACATGCTCGCCAGTCCAGAGCGACTCGAATCCGGCGTCCTCCGCCGCGCGGGCGACCCGACGCGCCACCCGCGGCTCGGCGCAGGGCCCCATGCCGATTCCGAAGTATCCGAGTTTCATCGCTCCTCCCGGTGCTGCGACCACAGAAGCTACCGCATGCGCCTCCAGGTGCTCCCCGGAGGCTGATCCAAGACCGAGACGAGGCGGTGCGTGGACAGCTCCTTCACCAGTGCCCCAACTCGAACGGAACCCGAACGCTGAGCACTCCGATGAAATCGGTTTCGAGCTGTGGCCGATTCAAGTCCTGCACGATCGGAACCTGGATGGAGGCTTCGAGAATCACGCGATTCGTGATGAACTGAACACCTGGGGACAAGAAGAGCACATGGCCCCCGGAGTTCCGAACGGTCTTCCCGTCGTCCTGCGTTCGCCCTGTCCAGGCTCCGTTCAGCTCCAGGACGCCGTTCAGCTGCAGAAGACGGCGCCCAAAGCGCTCCGGCCAGAACCGATAGCGATACGCCATGTCGTAGCGAAACCGATCGCCAGTCTCGAGGTTGTGGCGCTCGGTACCAATCAAGTAGAGAGCGTCCAGGTCGAGCTCGTGGCGGTTGCTTGCCCAGGTTCCCACGGCGCCAAAGATCGGGTCGAACGAGGGCGTCCCGAACCGCTCCGCCCCGGTCGGGAACTTCATCCCTCCGAGCAGCGCCACGCGCCTCGTGGACAGAGGGGCGTAGTCGTCTGCAAAGAACGTGTATCGACCGAGCAGCCTGAGGTCTCCGACCGCTTCATCCCTTCTCACGTCCCCAGTACTGAGCTCGACCCTGCGGTGAGCAAGGATTGGAAGGGTCGCGAACACGGTCAGGCGAGGCGTGAGTCCGTAGACCAGGGTCTGGGGGAGAACGAAGGCTTCGAGTTCTCGGCCCATTCCCGAAGGGTCGTCGGTGGCCCGGGTGTAGCGAAGCTGAGAGCGGAAGATGCCCTCGCCCTCCGCTACGGGGAGTGCAACGTTCGTGTTGACGCCCTGCGCGATGGCGATCGACGGAAGCAGAAAGACGAGAGAAGCGAGGAGACGTCGGTTCATCTTGGTGCAGCCGCAAGGGGTTCGAAGACCTGGACGCGGTCGTTGCCGAAGTCCACGATGTAGATGCGACCGTCCGGCCCGAAATCCAGGTCGGTGGGCCGCTCGAACTGCCCGGGCCCGCTCCCGTGTTCTCCGAACGCCCCCAGGAACTGCCCATCAGACCCGAAGACCTGAATTCGGTGGTTCTCGAAGTCCGCAACGTAGATACGGCCCGCTGAATCGGCCGCCACACCCGTTGCGACCCGAAAGGACCCTACGCTCCCGCCGCGTAGCCCGAAGCCGAAGGGACCACCCCAGCGAAGCACCGGCTCACCATCCGGGTGAAAGAGCTGGATACGGTTGTTGTAGGCATCGGCCACGACGACGCGCCCAGAAAGCCACTCCACATCCGTCGGATAGTGAAGCCGCCCGGCGAGAACGCGTCCGGGACTCCCCAGAATGCCCCGGAACCCGCCATCGCGTGCAAACCGAACGACCCGATGGTTGTAGAAGTCCGCCACGAAGACGTCGCCCTCGGGCGAGACCACAACGCCCGCTGAGCCATCGAAGGTTCCGGCTGCCGTATTCTCGCCGCGAATCGTGCTGACCAGCCTCCCCTCCGCCGTAAAGACCTGAACCCGATCACCACCGAGTTCGGCTACGTAGAGGAGCCCTTCGGGGCCGATGTCCACGTCCATCGGGCGTCGAAACTCGCCGGGCTCGTCCCCCGAGCGGCCGAAGGCAAGGAGAAGCGCCCCGTCCTTGGTGAACACCTGAACTCGGTCGTTCCCGGTGTCCGCGACGAAGACCGTCCCGTCCGGTGACACGGCAATCCCGGCTGGCTGAAAGACCTTCCCGGGCTCATGGCCAGACTCGCCCCAGGCAAGAACCACCTCCGGTGCGGGCAAGGAGACGCTCATGCCGCAAGCCAGCAGGAGCGGCACGATAGGCAGCGCAGCCCTCACCAACGCAGGGGCCATCGCTGCGGATACAAGGGTAGAGCGAAGCGGGGCCCGGTCACATCCTGCCTCCGGTTCAGGGCTCCAACGAGTCGACGCGAAGCGCGGGCAGGGCACTTCCCGGGTCCCGAACAGACCCCCGGACGACTACTTCACCTGAAGCCGCCTGGACGTCTCCCCGGGTTCCGTTGTCGGCGACGAGCCGAAACCGAACCCCGCCACCTGCCTCAAGGAGAAGCGGGGTGCTGTCTCGGGAAACGGTTCCCCGAACCTCGGCGCGCATGCCGGCGAGCCTAAAGCCGGCCTTCTCAACAGCCGCGTCGATGTCCCTCGCCTCAGCGCGGTTGCCGTCGGCGAACCGAAGCTCGATTCGACCTTCGTCCAAGAACACCTGCACCTCCTCGACCCCTGAGACCGCGCGAAGCTTCTTCTCGATGCCGAAGGCACAGAATGGACACGTGAGACCGTTGACGCGAAGCTCGGCGGCACGAATCTCGGCCTGGGCCGAAGCGGCGACCAGCAGAAGCACAACTGCGATGCCCCCTGCCTTCCTCGTCATTTCCTGTCCTCCTGATCGAGCGCACGAAGAATCGAGCACTGCTTGAGCGAGCCGCGTCCGGAGCCGCGTCCGGAGCAGGCAACGACGAGCGTTCGAAGCGCCCGCCGCAATGAGAGCCGAGGCCGGGATGCCGGACACCGTGGGCCCCCCTATGGCTTCCCGACCTCCGTCTCCGGCGACGCTCATCGCGCACCCTCATTCAGAGCCGCGACGAGGAGCTCTCGCGACGGAACGCCCGACTCCCCATACATCCGGCAGCAGAAGCTGAACTTGGTAACCGATGGGGCTTGCGGGTCGATATCCACCCCGTCCACGCGCACGGAGGGAGAGCCCAGAAAGCGGAGGCGCTGCGCCTCGTCCGAGTCTCGAACCCGGACCTCGCGGATCTCCGCCTCGATGCCGAGTTCGCGAACCACCTCCCGCGCAAGCTCGAGCGTGGGCTCTTGATTCGGGCAACCGTCGAAGAAGAGCACTTCAATCATCGGCTTCATCCACTCCTCGCGTACTTCCCCCACACCCGCTCTGGCAGGACCGTGAGCGCGACCGCCCCAATGAGCGTTCCTGCCCCGATCCACATCCAGCCTGCCGACCCCAGCGGCAGCAGGTCGAACCCATGCAACAGAGACAGCCCCGCCATCAGGAGAAAAAGAGGCCCTGTCAGGTAGCAATGAAGCCGGCCGCACCGAAGCGCGTTCGCAACGCAGCCACCCCCGAGCACGGTCAAACAGAGTGCCCAGACGAGCCCGCGCCCCACATTGCCGACGGAAAGGAACGCGGTCCCCACCATCACGAGGGCGGGGAGCTTCCAGACGAGAAACGACACCACGCGGTCACTCAGCAGGTCCCGCTGGACGCCGGTCTCTGCTCCCATGGATTCCTACCCCTCTTCACGCAACGCCACTGCTCCTGCTGACGAACGAGTACAGGATACGCCTTGAACCTGGGTACAAGGTCAAGAGGCTGAGAGAAAGCGCTTTGGCTACGGGCGGTTGTGCGCACGCGGCGCTCGGGCAGAAGTGCTGAGCGTCTCGATCACCGCGCAGCGCCCTGTCTCCTCGTGGGCGTGGCAGAGCTCGAGGGAGCTCTTGAGCACCCGCTGGACATGCTGCAGGTCCCGGATCCGCGCGGCCACCTGGGCCAGCCGCTCCTCGATCAACCCCTGAACCTTGCTGCAGGGGGCCGGCCGCAGCAGCTGCCGGATGTCGTCGAGCGTGAAACCCGTCGCCTGGGCAGCGCGGATGAAGCGGAGTCGGCCGAGGTCTTCTTTCGAGTAGAGTCGGTAGTTCGAGGCCGTCCGCGCGCTTGGGCGGAGAAGCCTCGCCCGCTCGTAGTAGCGAACCGTGGAGGTGGGCACGCCGGCCGCCTTTGCGACCTCCCCGATGGTGAAACGCCCGCCCATCTGGGGTGAGTGTTGCGCAACCTTGTAGCCAAGTTCAAGGCCAGCGGCGCTGAGGTCACGACTCCCTTCTGGCCGGTTCAAGTTCAGCGTCGCGCCGGTCGATCCGAGATCGCTGTGAATTTCCTCACCCTTTCGCCGCTGCATCACCATCTCGACCGCCCCGGTCTGGCTGCCAGGGCTCTGGCGCTCGGGATCCTGCTGCTGATCCCGGCGCGGGGCGCTTTCGCTCAGCCGCAGGCAGCGCTGGAGCGCATCGAGGCGGAGCAGCTCGTCTTTCTCCTTCAGTACATCGCGGTCGACTACGGGGCGGCGGTGCAGGACGGCGCGGTCGTGAATCCGTTCGAGTACCAGGAGATGCGGAGGTTCAGTCAACTCCTGGTGGAGCACGTCGACGATCTGCAGACGAGCGGGGCACCCGAGGAGATTCGTACCGGAATCCTGCAGCTGCGGGAAGAGATTCGCGGCACGCGGCCCTGGACCGAAGTGCGAGCCCTCGCGAGCGATCTGGCTGGGAAGCTCGTCGGGGAGCTGGGCCTGAGCGTGTCGCCCGCCGTTGCACCGGACCTCGACCGAGGGCGGCGATTCTACGGACAAGTCTGTGCCACCTGCCATGGTGCGAGCGGTGGCGGGGACGGTCCCTCCGCACCGGGAATGGATCCACCGCCAACCTCACTCAGCGATCCGCGGATGAATCTGGTCTCGCCCCACCAGCTGTACGGAGCCATCAAGTTCGGGATCGAGGGGACGGCCATGCCATCCTACGAGGGCGAGCTCGATCCGGAGACGATCTGGGACCTCTCGTTCTTCATCCTGACGCTGCGCTCGGGTTTCGCTCCGCGTCCGCCGGAGCAAGAGCTGCCCCTCACGCTGGCCGATCTGGCGCGCCATTCGAACGAGGATCTGCGAGCTCTGCTGCGTGACCTGAGGGTCGATGCAGATCCAGGGCACATCGATTACTACAGAGAGTCTCCCGAGTCCATGCGCCCGGTCGCGCTC
>JBDLIK010000245.1:0-5675 GCA_039714895.1 Myxococcota bacterium
CCCACCGCGCTTCTGACCCTGCTCTCGGCACTGCTCCTGGCCTGGGCCGCCACCAACCTGGAGTCGCGCCACTTCTTCCGGCACGCCGTGCCGGCTCTGCCCTTCCTCTTCCTCCTCTGCGTCCGCGCCATGGAGGCGCTTGTCGATCGGCTGCCGCGGGGCAGGCTGCCGGCAGCCTTCGCTGGCTATCTGCTGATGGTCGGAGCGGTCGCCTCGGACCCGACGGTGCCCCTGCTGCTCCGGCAGAGCGGGCCCAATCCGCTGCACGAGGCCGCCCGCCTCTTCCTCGAGCAGCCAGGCCCGTATCTGGGAGCGACCCTTCAGAAGCTGCGCGACCCGTCGAGCCGCACGATGCTCGACGAGCGGGGCCCCACCCAGGCCTGGGCCATCGACCATAACTGGCAGGCGTTGGTAGGGAAGTTCGTGGCGCTCAACTACGGGAAGGGGGCGATCCTCGTCTACGACCAGATGGGCCAGACGCCCTGGTACGCCGGCGACGACAAGATCTTCATCGACAGCCTCGGCCTCACGGATCGAGTGGTGGGTCTCCACCACTTCGCCGGTCGCGCGGAGCGGGAGCCGCTGTTGGGGGGCTACCATGCCCTCGCTTCCACCCTGCTTGGCTGGCTCTTCCCGCAGGAGCAGCGCACGTTCACGAGCGAGGAGGCCCTCGAGCACGTGTTCGCGTCCCGCCCCCAGGTCGTCATGCTGACCATCTTCGCCCTCAACAACCCGCGTCGGCTGCCGCCCCGGCTGCAGTCCTCGAAGGTGCTGTCGTCGGGCTATCGGCCTGCCTTCAAACTCCTGGACGGAGCCGTCCTCGTCTACGAGCGAAGGGATCTGCCTCACCGCCTCGAGCTGCAAGCACCGGCCGGCCTCGACGTCGCGCCGTGGGAAGAGCACGACCCCACGTAAGCCCGCACCCACGGTCGGGAGCAGGCTTCGCTGTGATAGGCTGTCCGGTCATCCCTCGTGCACGCGTGCTGGCGATGGTGGTCTTCTTCGTGTCGGGCCGAGGGACCGCAGATCCCCCCGGGGCCGATCCCGGCCGTGGATCGCGATCTGGTAGACTCGGCGGCCCGCCTTCTGGAACGAACACACGATGCCCGCCGCCTCCCCCTCCCCGGAACCGCAGAACCCCCTCCTCTCCGTCGTGATTCCGGCGCGCAACTGCGGCAGGGCGCTCGCGCGCACCCTTCGCGAGCTCTTCGAGAAGACCGAGGCCCTCGATCGGATGGAGGTCATCGTGGTCGACGACGGCTCCACCGACGACACGAGGGAAGTCGCGGCGGAGCACCCGGTGGAGCTGGTCGAGCTGGGATCGCACGGCGGGGCGGCTCTGGCCCGCAACGCAGGCGCCCGGCGCGCGCGCGGAGAGTTCCTCTGCTTCCTCGACGCAGATTGCGTTCCCGAAGCGGGAGCCCTCGACACGATGCTCGACCATTGCCTCTCCGGGCGAGATTGCGTGGTAGGCTGCTACGCACGCGAGTCCCTCTCTCCTCGCTTCGGGAGCCGTTACAAGAGCTTGATCCACCACTCTCTCTTCCTCGACTCGCCGCCGCAGATCTCCTGGTTCTGGACCGGTTGCGGAGCAGTGAGACGATCGATCTTCGAAGAGGTCGGCGGCTTCGACCAGGAGCTGTTCCCGGGGGTCGCGGGTGTCGAGGATCATCTCCTGGGAGTTCGGCTCGTGCAGCGCGGCATCCGCATCGACTTCGACCCCCGCATCGTCGTGTCGCACGATCATCCCCGCAGTGCGGCCCAGGTGGTGCGGAACGATTTCGATCGCGCCTGGCAGAAGGTGATGATCTCGTTTCTCACCGATCAGTTCCGCGACGAGGCCTTCGCCACCGACGAGAATCTGCGGCGCGTGCTGAGCCTCGACCTCCTGCTTCTCACGCTTCCTCTCGGGCTCTGGTTCTGGCCGCTTCCGCTGGCGGCCTTCCTCCTCTTCCTGGGCCTGAGCGCCCGGCACTTCCGGCGGCTCTGGGTCGGGGCCCCGTGGCTCTCGCTGCGATTCGTCCTGCTCGACACGCTGCTGCTTGCGGTGTGGCAGCTGGGTGCGGTGGTGGGGGTCGCCAAGGCGCTGCAAGTCAAGCTCGGGAGCCGATCATGAGATCGATCGCCCGGAGCGCCGTGGATTATCTGCGGCCGCGCCTCCCCAACTACCTGGTCTTCTTCATCACCAAGCGCTGCAACGCACGCTGCCACTTCTGCTTCTATCCCATCAACCAGGAGGAGGACGAGCTCTCGTTGGAGGAGATCGCCGAGATCTTCGATCGGTATCCCCACTTCCAGCAGGTCACCCTCAGCGGTGGTGAGCCCTACATGCGCAAGGGCTACAGCGAGCTGGTCAAGATCCTTCATCAGCGCGGTGGCGTGCGCTTCCTCACAGTGTCCTCCAACGGATCGATGCCGCAGCAGATCGGCAGCCAGATCGACCGGATCCTGACGGACTGTCCAGAGCTCCACTACCGGGCCTCGCTGTCGGTCGACCACTTTCCAGCGGAGCACGAGGCGCTGCGGGAGATCGAGGGGCTGTGGGAGCGGATCCGGGAATCCTATCGAGAGATGGTCCGTCTGAAGCAGAAGCATCCGGACACCCTGCTGATCAACGTGCAGACGGTCATCTCCAGCTTCAACAAGGATCGGATCGGCGAGATCTTCGAGCTGATCTCGCATGAATTCCCCCTCTGCCGCAAGACCCTCGTGCTCGTGCGCGGCGACGCCTGGAAGCCCGAGGCACTCGACGTCTCGGCGGAAGAGTACGAGAGCGCGGCCCGGCTGTGGGCGGGGGCTTCCGCTGCGCCCGGAGGCGGCCGCGGGGCACCCCACGCCCTGGTGCTGGACGCCGCGCTGAGCTCCAACCGCGAGCTCACGCTGCGGACCCTGCGTGAGAACCGGGAGATCCTTCCCTGCCAGGCGGGCCGGAAGTTCCTGGTCCTCGACAGCAACGGCGACGTGCTTCCCTGTGAGATGAAGGAGATCACGGAGGCAGTGATCGGCGGATCCGTTCTCGGGAACGTGCGGGATCACGGCTACGATCTCAAGAAGCTGCTCGCTGCGCCCGAGGTGCGAGAGAGGATCGATCGCATCCAGGCCCGGGGCTGCTTCTGCACCTACGAGTGCGCGACCAACGCAAACATCGTCTACAACCCGCGGGTTCTTCCGGGAACCCTCGCCCGGCACGTACTGGGCCGGCGGTCCCGCGCCTCCGGGCCGACGGGACGGAGGAAGAGCGACGAGAGCGCGAGCGACTGAGGCTCCCCTCCACGGACGCTCCCCCATCCCCGGACGGTTCCTCGCCCGGATCCTCCTGCTGGCTGTGGCCCTTCCCCTGGGAGCCGGCGGCTGCGGCGACGAGCGCCCCCGGGCCTACGAGGTCCGCCGTCCCTGGCTGGAAGCGCCCGACCTGCGGCTGGAGTCGGTGGAGATCGACGGGGTCACGCGGCCCGCGCTCCGGCTGCTGGCGGATCAGCCCTGGTCCGCGTGCCTCTGGGGGCGGTGGAGCGGGGCCTGCTCGAGCTGTGGGTGGCCGATCCCGGAGCCGGGGGCGGCTCGATCCAGCTGGGCCTCGCGGCTGCCGAGGGGTCGACGTCATGCCATCGGGAGGCGAGCAACGCCGAGCCCGGTTGGAGCTCCTGCCGTCTCTCCATCGGGGCTCCGGCGGGCGACGCCACGCTCGAGATCCGCCTGCAGGGATCCTCGGGCAAGCCCTGGTTCGTCTCCTCCCCCCTCCTGATCGCGGATCGCCTCCCTCCTCGCCCCCCGGTCTTCGTGATCGTGCTCGACACCGTGCGCGCCGATCGACTGGTGACCTTCAACCGCGCGATCCCTCTCGGCGACGCCCTCGACCAACTCGCCCAGGACGGTATCGCCTTCGAGCGGATGCGCTCCTCCTCCTCCTGGACCCGCACCGCCGTGGCCACCCTGCTCACCGGTCTCTCGGCCGATTCCCATGGCGTGCTGGGCCGGCTCGACGTCCTGGAGCCTCGGCTCCTGACGCTGCCGGAGATCCTCCAGCAGCAGGGCTACGTCACCCTCGCCTGGTCCACGAACGTGAACGTGCTGCCGCTCTGGGGCTTCGACCAGGGCTTCGATGCCTTCACGGACGTGGGCTCGGAGCAATGGGCGGGAAAGAAGCCGGATGCCCGGGAGGTGTTCGAGCTCGTGCGGCGGGCGTTGGAGAGCTCGACGCAGGCTCCCGGGTTCCACTACGTCCACCTGATCGATCCTCACCTGCCGTATCTGCCCGAGGCGGGGGAGCTCGAGCGGGTCCGGAGGGATCCACGTCTCGCCGACACCATGCCTGGGACATCGTCCCAGGAGGGGGGCGAGCGGATCGTCGCCGAGTACCCCCGTCACCTGGCGGAGATCCTGCACGTGGATCAGGAGCTGGGAGCCTTTCTCGAGTTCCTGAAGGAGCGCGGGCTCTATCGGAGCTCGCTGATCCTCGTGGCTGGCGATCACGGGGAGGAGTTCCTGGATCATGGCTTCGCGTACCACGGGGCCACCCTCTACGAGGAGGTGCTGCGGGTTCCCGCGGTCCTCAAGCTCCCGGGCGACGAGCGGGCCGGGACCCGTGTCGAGGGGAACGCCGGGCTCGCCGACCTCTTCCCCACGATGCTCTCGGCGCTCGACGTCTCCCCTCCGGGCTCGCTGGAGGGACGTCCCCTGCTCGGGGGCGACGTACCTGAGGACGCCGTCCCCGGCCGACCTCACTTCGCAACCCTGCAGAACGACGGGCACGACCTCCACTCGGTGGTGGATGGGAGATGGAAGCTCATCGTCGATCACGACGGCGACGATCGACTCTTCGATCTCTCCGAGGATCCGGGGGAGAAGCACGACCTGCTGGCCGACCAGTCGGAGCGCGCCGAGGCCATGCGCGGGCTGTTGGAGGCGCGCATCGCCCGCCGCGAGCGTGGCTGGCACGTGCGTGCCGTTACGCGCAATCCGCAAAGTGACAAGGCGTTGGCGCTTGCCAAACTTGGCGCAGAGCTGGTGCAGGCCGATATGGATGATCGGCCTTCGCTGGAGGCGGCATTTGACGGTATGCGGCATGTGTTTAGCGTCCAAAGCTGGGGGATTAGCGGCATAGAAGGGGAGATGCGGCAGGGCAAACTGGTTGCTGAGGTTGCTAAGTCGGCCGACGTTAAACATCTGGTGTATGGCTCGGCTGGCGCGGGCGAACCGCATTCAGGCATCCCCCATTTCGATAATAAATTAGTCGTTGAGGCGCATATGCGGGCGTTGGGAATTCCGTTTACGGCCGTTCGTCCCGTTCCCTTCATGGAGTTGCTTAGTGAGAAGGAATTCTTTCCGGCACTGGGCGCTTGGGGGGCAGAACCGAAAATCGTCGGCTGGGATACGCCCATTCCGTGGGTGGCTGTGCGGGATATTGGGGTGTCCATTGCCAATATCTTTGACAATCCAGAAGCATGGATCGGGCGTGAGGTAACGTTGTGCAGTGATATAAAGAGTTTAGGAGAATGTCGAGCTATCTTTACGGCCGTTGATGGCAAAAAACCATTCCGATTGCCGCTGCCGCTTTGGCTGTTTAACAAAATGGCCGGAGACGAGTTTGTCCAAATGTGGCGCTGGCTGGTCGATTTTGTTGCCGAAGCAGGTATGGAAGGGCTTCAGGAAATGGCGGATAAATCACGAGAAGCGTG
>JBDLIK010000246.1:0-5665 GCA_039714895.1 Myxococcota bacterium
CATCGACAACGTGAGCGAGAACGACATCAGCTTCAACAAGGAGTTCCCCTACGCGGCGACTCCGCTGAACGGTCGCAACCACGCCCATCACTAGTTGTGGGTCCGCCTGCGGGCGAAGCCCGCAGGCACCACAGCTTCGCTCGCCTGCGGCTCGCTGCGCGCGCCTGTCGGCGCTTGCGGGTGGGTTCGCCCTGCTGTCCGGGAGTCTTCGTCATGCGCGTCGCTCTCACCCTCCTGGCAATCCTGTCTCTGACGCTGGCCGACGCTGCCCGCGCCCACGACCCAGGACTGAGCTCCGCCCAGCTGAGGCGCGCGGCCGACCGGCTGGAGACGCTGCTCGAGTTCCACGACGCCGATCTGGAGGGTCTCGACCTCGTCTCGATCGCCTCCCAGGCCCTGATCCTGGAGAGCGGCCGTGGCACCATCGAGCCGCTCTCGGTCGAGGTGGCTCCGACGCGGGAGCGTCACACGGGGATCCACCTCGTCCATGCGCTCGAGCCCGGAGAGGAACCTACGGCGACGCTCGGCCTGATCGAGCGGCTGCCCTTCGGCCACAAGACCTACCTGCGCCTGCAGCGTCCGGACGGAGCTCCGTTGGCCGAGCGGATCCTGAGCGCGGGAGCGGCCAGGGTCGCCGTGCCCTTCGCGGCTGGCCGAGAGGCGAGCGTCCAGGCGCCGTGGCACTTCTTCGCCCTCGGCATCGAGCACCTCCTGATCGGCTTCGACCACGTGCTCTTCCTCCTCGTCGTGCTGCTCGGATGCGCCAGCCTCCGTGCGGCCCTGCGCATGGTGAGCGCCTTTACTCTCGGCCACTCGGTGAGCCTGGCTGCAGCCACCCACGGCTGGCTGCATCTCTCGTCGGACGTCGCCGAGCCGATCATCGCGGCGTCCATCGTCTACATGGCGGGCCTCGCCTTGCTCTCCAGCGGCCGCGCTCGGGAACGCGCGACGTTGACGTTCGCCTTCGGTCTCGTCCACGGCCTGGGCTTCGCCGGGGTGTTGGCCGGGCTCGGCGTGGAATCGGGAACAGGCGGTGTGGCCCTCCCTCTGCTGTCATTCAACCTCGGGGTGGAAGTCGGGCAGCTCGGGATCGCCTCGCTGGTCCTCCCGGCACTCCTGTCCCTTCGGCGCGGGCGTGGATTCGGCCGCATCGGTGTGCCCGCGTGCGCGGGGCTCGCGGGCGCCGTCGGCCTCGTCTGGCTGGTCGAGAGGACGCTCGGGGCCTGATGCCCTCGTAGCCTCCATCCCCGAGCTCGCCGCCTCCCCGAGCTGGCCTCCTTGCGCGGGGAGGCCGTACCGAGGCGTCCGTTCGCCGGGAGAAGCGCAGCTACGAGCCGACCAGAACCATGGGGCCCGTCGGCGCCGGGACGCCTCCCTCCGGCTCGATGGTGACCGCCACTCCGACCCCCGGGGCGAGGTCATCGACCTCCTGTGCGTCGTAGCTCGTTCCCCCTTCAGGAGAGACATCGAAGACGCCGGCGCTCACCGGACGGTCGCCCACGAGCACCCAGACCTGATAGGTGCGCCCGGGCGGCGCGGGCGGGAGGTCGTAGACGTAGAGGAGCAGGCGACCTCGTTCGGGATCCACGAAGGCGCGCGCCGAGGCTCCCCCGGCGGGCCCCGTCCCCGCCAGAGCCAACGTCCGCGCTCCGGCTCCGGTCAGCACCTCGAGGGTGTCGCGGGCAGCCGCCAGCTCCTGCTCGGCCACACGACGGGCGTCCTCCGCCTCGCCGCGCGCGCTGCGCTCGCCCGCCAGCGTCTGCTCCAAGGAGATGCGCCGCTCCCGCTCCTCGCCTACGGACAGCGCCAGGCGCAGCGAGAGCCCCCCCAGCGCCACGAGCGCGAGCCCCGCCGCGAGGCCCAAGGCCGGCCTCCAGCGCGGGATGCCAGGCTCACGGCGCGCCTCCCTGCCGGCGGCGTCGGCGTGCACCCGGGCCAGGAGCCGGTCGCGACCTTCGCGAGAGGGAGGCACCGGGGGCACGGCGCCGGCCAGCGCATCGCCCACCGTCCGAGCCTCCCGCACGGCTGCCTCGCATTCGCTGCAGCCCTCGGCCACGTGTGCCAAGAACCGCGTCTCGTCCTCTCCTTCGAGGACGCCGAGGGCGTGGAGCACGGCCAGCTCTCGAAGCTCCAGGTGCTCCGTCATGGCGTGTCCCCAAGGGGCGCAAGAGCCTCTCTCAACATCCCCAGACTCCGGTGGATCCGGCTCTTGACCGTCCCCAACGGCTGGCCGATGTGCTGCGCGATCTCCCGATGCGTGAGACCTCGGTAGAAGGCCAGCTCCACGAGCTCCTTCAGCTCAGGGGGCAGCGTGGCGAGGGCCGCCTCCACCCGGCGCCGGTGCAGCTCGGCCTCGGCGTTCTCTTCGGGGCCGTCTTCTTCGATCGTGAGCGCGGCGGGATCTTCCGCGCGCATGGAGGTCCGTCTCGCGCCGCTCCGCAACACGTCGATGGCGCGATTGCGCGCCATCGCGTTGAACCAGCCTCGGAACCGCCCACGCGCCGGATCGTAGCGGGCCCTCCCGGTCCAGAGACGCCAGAACACGTCCTGGACCACGTCCTCGGCGTCCTCGCGCGACCCGAGCACGCGAAGGGCGACGCCCAACGCCTGGCCCGCGTGGCGGTCGTAGAGATGCCCGAGGGCAGAGGAATCTCCTGCCCCGATGCGCCCCAGCAGCTCTCCATCGGAAGCCGCCGCAGCCGAGGTGGCGAGGCGTAGCGTCACCGCTTCCTTCCTGGAAGGAGTACGAGCCACCCGTCGGAGCGGTTCGATGGCTTCCCTAGCAGGGGTGGAAGCCGTCCGGAGGTCAGGCGGCGGGCGCGAGCCGCTGCCGGGCAGAGCGAGCGCGGCGAGGCTCTGCCTCGGCGAGCGCCACCACGGACTCGGCCGGCAGGTCGGGCTCGCGCGCCCAGTGGTGCGCCACCCGGGCTGCGAGCGCCAGGGCCTGCGCAAAGTCCAGCGCCGCGCGCGGGTTGCTGGTCGTCTTGGGCGGCCACTGCACCACCGGCCGCTCGCCGTAGAAGTCCACGCAGATCGTGACCGGAATCCCCGGTGCGTACTCGATGCTGGTGTAGATCACCACGCCACGCGTGTCCGTGGTGCTGACGGTCTTCCTCGACTCCATGCTCGCCTCCCTGACCCCGTGCATTCGTGCGGGCTGCGCCTCTCTATCCGGGTCGTTCGTGAGTGTCCCGCTGGGGCCCGTGGGTTGCGGCTGTTCGCCGGGTTCCCTTCCCGACGATTCCGGCCGAGCCCCGAAAACGCCCGGCGCGCGCGAAGCTGCGTCGAACTCTGCGCATGCGGGCCCCGGCCCGCCGGCCGTGGCATGATGGGTGGGCGAGGCGGAGCCGGGTGCCCACGGGAGGACACGCGATGAAGACGCCGAAGGGCCTTGCGGACGGCCTGCCGCCTCATGGGGATCGCTAGCCCTTGTTTCCCATCCGCGACGACAATCCCCACTTCCTGACGCCGCTGGTCACCCTGGGCTTGATCGCGATGAACGGTGCGGCGTGGTTCCTGCTGCAGGGCCTCGGCAGCGAGCCCGTCCTCTCCCGATCCGTCTGCACGCTGGGGCTCATCCCGGGAGAGATCCTGGGCACGCTTCCGGGCGGCACGGTGATCCCCCTGGGCGGGAGCGCGTCGTGCGTCCTCACCGCCGAGCCTTCCTGGCTGACGCCGCTCAGCTCCATGTTCCTCCACGGCGGCTGGTTCCACATCCTCTTCAACATGTGGTTTCTCTGGATCTTCGGGAACAACGTCGAGGACTCCATGGGCCACATCCGCTTCGTCTTCTTCTACCTTCTGTGCGGGCTCGCCGCGGCCGCGGCCCAAGTGTACTCGGATCCGGACTCGGGCCTTCCCATGGTGGGAGCGTCGGGGGCCATCGGCGGCGTGATGGGCGCCTACGTCGTCCTCTTTCCGCGCGTCCACGTCCACCTGCTGGTGGTGCTCGGGTTCTACGTGACGACCATCGCCGTGCCGGCGGTGATGATGCTCGGCTACTGGTTCCTGCTGCAGCTCGTCGGGGGCTTCGGATCCCTGGCGGAGGAGGGCGGGGGGGTGGCCTTCTGGGCCCACGCCGGCGGCTTCGCGGCGGGGGTGGTGCTGATCCCGCTGTTCCGCAACCCGCGGCTGCTGGAACGCCACCCCTACCACGGCTGGTCGCGCCGGCCGGCCCCGACGCGAAGCTGGCGCCGCGTGCGTTGACTGGGCTGCGGGCGAAGCCCGCAGCCCAGTCAACGCGGTCCGCTGCCGCTGGCGGCCTCGAGCTGGGAGCGCAGGGCGCGCACGCTGGGATCCCGAGGAGCGATGGCGACCAGGCGATCGGCGAGCAGCCGGGCCCGCTCGAGGTCGCCGCGATCGCGGTGGATCGTCACGAGCGCAAAGAGGATCTCGGGCTCGGCGGGGAAGCGCTGGTGGGCCGTCTCGAGGACCGCGACTCCGCCCTCCGCATCCCCGGTGGAGTGGAGCGCAACGCCGTAGACGTAGGCGTAGCGCGCCGAATCGGGGGCGAGCTCCGCCGCTCGCGCCAGCGACACCACCGCCTCGCTGCGCTGCTGCTTCCGGATCAGCAGCAGGCCCAGCGCGTGGTGGAGGTCGGCCTGATCGGGCGCTGCCACCAGTCCGCTGCGCAGCTGCGTCTCCCCCTCGTCGTCCAGCTCGAGCTCCCGCAGCAGGTCGACGAGGTTGATGGTGGCGGGAACGAACCCCGGGGCCAGCCTCAGAGCGCGCTCGTAGGCGCTCCGCGCCGGTTCGGGCTCGCCCAGCGCCCGGTGGAGGATGCCGAGGTCCAGCCAGGCCTCCGGCCGGTCCGCATTCGCCTGGGCTCCGGCGCGAAACTCGGCCACCCCGCGCGCCAGCGCCGTGCGATCGGCGGGGTTCCAGAGCTCCGGCGGCACGCCCAGCAGCACGCGCACCGCCTCCATGCGGACGCTGCGAACCGGGTCCTCGAGGAGCGGCAGCGCCCGCCCGAGAATCCCGGCGGGCTCGAGCCCCGCCAGGGCGCGCAGGGCCCCGAAGCGCAGCAGGGGATCCGGGTCCGAGAGCGCCTTGCGCACCGCCACCCCGCTGGCCTCGGTGGGGAAGGTAGCGAGCTCCTGCAGCGCGCTGGCGCGCACGAGGGCCGGCTGGCTGGCGTCGTCGGCGAGCGCCGCCAGCGCTTCTCCGGCCCCGGCGCGCCGGGCGCGACCCTGGGCCAGCGTCTGCCCGTAGTGGGGGCTCCCCGAGCGCTCGGGGTACCAACCCTCGAATGCCGCCGCCGCCCAGGAGGCCGGCCGATCCTCGTGGCAGTCCGTGCAGGCGTTCGAGCTGCCCAGCGTCAGGGAGAGATCGGGCCTCGGGACCCGCAGACTGTGGTCGCGCCTGGGGTCCACCACCATGTAGACCCGCTCGGGCATGTGGCAGGCGACGCAGCTCGCCCCCGCCGAACCCTGCCGGTGGTGGTGGTGTTCCGGGCTGTCGAACACCTCGCGGCGGTGGCAACGGGCGCAGCTGGCATCGGGATCCTCGGCCAGCGTGAGCGAGTGGGGATCGTGGCAGTCCGTGCAGCTCACCCCCGCTGCGTACATGCGGCTCTGCAGGAACGAACCGTGGACGTACACCTCGCCCTCGATCTGACCGTCCGGCTGGTAGAGGCGGGGCTCGAGCAGCGCCAGGCGGTGGCTGT
>JBDLIK010000247.1:0-5651 GCA_039714895.1 Myxococcota bacterium
ATCGTCATCGAAGCGGATTCCCTCGAGCGATACGCCCCGGTCGCGGGAGGTCTCGAGGTCCGCGATGCGCACCAGACGCAGCCCGAAGCCGAGCCTCTCGGCAATTACCTCGGCGTTGCGCTGCAGCACCCGGACGACGCCGGTTCCGATGGTCCCGAAGCCCAGCAGGCCGACGCCGATGGCCTCCCCCGCCACGTCACACCCCCGTCTGGCGCAGGAAGCGGCGGATGCCGCGCACCGCCTGCCGGATCCGGTGGCGGTTCTCCACCAGCGCGAAGCGCACGTAGCCCTCTCCGTGCTCGCCGAAGCCGATCCCCGGGGACACGGCGACCCTGCCCTCGGCCAGCAGCCGCTTGGAGAACTCGAGGGATCCCAGCGAGCGCAGGGGCTCGGGAATCGGTGCCCACACGAACATGGTCCCGAGAGGCTTCTCGATCTTCCAGCTGCCCTCCCCGGGCTGGCCGAGGCCGTCCAGCAGGGCGTCCCGGCGCAGGCGATAGGTGTCGACCGCGGCGTCCACGCAATCCTGGGGCCCCCGAAGCGCCACGATGGCCCCGACCTGGATCGGCGTCGGAATGCCGTAGTCCAGATAGCTCTTGATCCGCGTGAGGGCGTGGATCATGTCACGATTGCCCGCCGCGAATCCCACCCGCCAGCCTGCCATGGAGTGGCTCTTCGAGAGCGAGCCGAACTCGATGGCCACATCCCGCGCCCCCGGCACCTCGAGAAGGCTCGGCGGGCGATAGCCGTCGTAACAGACCTCCGCGTAGGCGAAGTCGTGGAGGACCATCAGATCGTTGGCCCGGGCGAAGTCGACGATCCGTTCGAAGAAGCCGAGCTCCACGACCTGGGTGGTGGGATTGTGGGGGAAAGAGAGGATCATCACCTTCGGCTTGGGCCAGCTGCGGGAGATCGCCGCCTCGAGGTTCTCGATGAAATCGCTGTCCGGGGTGAGCGGAACGTGGCGGAGATCGCCTCCGGCGATGATCACCGAGTACTGGTGAATGGGATACGCGGGATCCGGACAGAGCACCCCGTCACCCGCCCCCACGGTCATCAGCACGAAGTGGGAGAGCCCCTCCTTGGCGCCGATCACCGCGATGGCCTCGCTCTCGGGATCGAGCTCGACCCCGTGGCGACGCTGATACCACTCGCAGATTGCGCCCCGCAGATTCGGGAGACCCCGGGAGGACGAGTAGCGGTGGTTGCGGGGATTGCGGGCGGCTTCGCAGATCTTCTCCACCACGTGGGGCGGGGTGGCGAGGTCCGGGTTGCCCATGCCCAGGTCGATCACATCCTCCCCGGCCCGCCGGGCCGCCATCTTGAGCCGGTCGACCTCGGCGAAGACGTAGGGGGGAAGCCGATTCAGCTTGTTGAAGTCGTGACGGATCCTCGGCATGACGGCGGGTCCCGTTCGGGGGCTCGAGCCGCAGAGCGGCCGTTGCAGGAGGCTAATCCCCCAAGATTATTGGAGAAATCATCTCGGGGCAAGCGGCTGTCGGCGTACGAAGAAGAGGTAGAAGGGCAGCCCCGCCAGCAGCACGCCGAGGCCGATGGCGCACTCCCGGGGCGACCCCACGACCATCGCCGCGGCGATCCCCAGATGGGCGACGATGTACAGGGCGGGGAGCCATGGGTAGCCGAGCGCCCGGTAGGGACGTCGCCTTTCCGGCTGGCGCCACCGCAGCGCGTAGAGGGCGAGCACGTCGGCGATGGTGGCCAGTACGATGGCGAAGGTCGTGTAGTTGAGGGCGTTCGGGAAGCTCTCCAGCACGAGGATCAGGCCGAGGGCGGTGACGCAGGACACGACGATGGCAACGCCGGGCGTACGGTAGGCACCGTGGATGCGATCCACGCCCGAGAAGAAGAGCCCGTCGAGCGCCATCGCGTAGGCGATGCGCGGCCCCACCAGGATGGTGGCGTTGAGCGTGCCGAGGATCGAGAGCAGCACGAAGGCCGCCACCACGGTTCCTGCAACGGGGCCGAACACCGCCCGCGCCGCGCTCTCGCCGGCGTTGGGAAGACCGCGCAGCTCGGGAAGAGGAATCGTGGCCAGGTAGACCAGGTTCACCATCAGGTAGACGGCCGTGCACAGACCGAGACCGTAGAAGAGCGAGCGGGGCACGTTGCGGTCGGGCGAGCGGATCTCGCTGGCCACGTAGACCGGGGCGTTCCAACCCAGGTAGCTGAACAGCACCGGCGAGAGCGCGAGGCCGAAGGCCGAAAGCGAGGCGGCGCCCACTGCGCCACCCGTGAACTCGAGGCGGTCGAAGGCCACTGCACCGAAGAAGGGAGCCACCGCCGCGAAGGCCAGCAGGGCCAGGATCTTGAGGATCGCCGTCAGGTTGTTGGCGAGGGCGCCGAGGCGCACACCCCGGAAGTTGAGCGCTGAGGTGAGCACGGTGACGCCGAGGGCGAGCGCGCGCACCTCGGCCGGGCCGAGACCCAGGACGGCACCCAGGCCCTCCGCGAAGCCCACCGCCAGCGTCGCGATGGTTCCGGCGTAGATCGCGAAGAAGGTGAGCCAGCCCACCAGGAAGCCCGCCACCGGATGGAAGGCCTCGCGCAGATACACGTAGTCTCCACCCGCCCGGGGGTATAGGGTGCCGAGCTCCGCATTGGCGAGCGCGCCAACCAGGGAGAGCACGCCGCCCGCCGCCCAAGCCACCAAGATGAGGCCCGCGTGGGGCACCAGATCGGCGATGGTCCCCGGGGTGAGGAAGATCCCGGAGCCGATCACCGACGACACCACCAGCAAGGTGGCGTCCCGCAGGGTGAGCGTCCGGGGAAGCCGGTCCCGCGGATGGCGGTCGTCGGCGGGCCCGGCTGCGCCGGTCATGCCATCAGCTGAGGAAGGGGATGATGAGCAGCGCCACGATGTTCACGAGCTTGAGCATCGGGTTGATGGCCGGGCCGGCGGTGTCCTTGTAGGGGTCGCCCACGGTATCGCCGGTGACCGCCGCCTTGTGGGCCTCGGAGCCCTTGCCGCCGTGGGCCCCGCTCTCGATGTACTTCTTGGCGTTGTCCCAGGCCGCGCCGCCGGTGGTCATGGAGATCGCGACGCAGACACCCGCCACGATGGAGCCGATGAGGAGGCCCCCCAGCGCCTTGGGTCCGAGGGTGAGACCCACGAGGACGGGGATCACGGCCGGGATGAGCGCCGGCGCCACCATCTGACGGAGCGCCGTGGCGGTCACGATGTCCACGCAGGTGCTGTAGTCCGGCTTGGCCGTACCTTCGAGGATTCCGGGGATCTCCCGGAACTGGCGGCGCACCTCCTCCACCACCTTGCGTCCCGCGGTTCCCACGGCATCCATGGCCAGAGATGCAAAGACGAAGGGGATCATGGCGCCCACGAACAGGCCCGCCAGCACCGTGGTGTCCGAAAGGTCGAAGACGACCTGGATTCCCGCCAGCCGCTGCAGGTCTTCGATGTAGGTGGCGAAGAGCACCACCGCGGCGAGACCCGCCGAGGCAATCGCGTAGCCCTTGGTGACAGCCTTGGTGGTGTTGCCGAAGGCATCCAGGGGATCGGTCACCCTTCGGACGTCGTCGCCCATCTCGGCCATCTCGGCGATGCCGCCGGCGTTGTCGGTGATGGGGCCATAGGCATCGATGGCCACGATCATCCCGGCCAGCGAGAGCATCGCCACGGCCGCGATCCCCACTCCGTAGAGCCCGGCCATGTAGTTGCAGACCATCATGGCGAGCACGATCACCAGCACCGGTACCACGGTGGCCTGCATCCCCACGGCCAGGCCCGAGATGATGTTGGTGGCGTGGCCGCCGTTGCTTTCGTCGGCGATGCGAGCCACGAACCTCGAGCCGTCACCGGTGTAGACGTCGGTGATCCACATCATGGCGGCGGTGACGATGGCACCCGCCGCCGCACACACCCACAGGGACAACGGCGAGAGGCCGGGGCCGGCCTCGCCACCGGTGGGCAGCTCGATCATCGAGTTGATGCCCGCGATGAGTGCCAGGGAGATGATGGAGGAGATGGCGAGCCCTCGGTACATGGCTCCCATCACGTTCGGACTCTGTCCCTCGGCGGGCTCGGGAATGCGCACGAAGGGAAGCGCCACCAGCGTGCCCGCCACGCTCGCGGCACCGATCAGCAGCGGGTACAGGAACATGGTCTCGCTGCCCTGGAAGAGGATGTGGGCCAGCAGCATGGCGGCGGCGGCGGTCACGCAGTAGGTCTCGAAGAGGTCGGCCGCCATGCCCGCGCAGTCGCCGACGTTGTCGCCGACGTTGTCGGCGATCACCGCGGGGTTGCGCGGGTCGTCCTCGGGGATGTTGGCCTCGACCTTCCCCACCAGGTCCGCGCCCACGTCGGCGCCCTTGGTGTAGATGCCGCCGCCCAGGCGGGCGAAGACCGAGATGAGCGAGCCGCCGAAGGCGAGCCCGATCAGGGCATCGGGCTGGCTGTGGCCCTGGCTGTGCATCACCGCAACGAGGGCGGCGATGGACAGCAGCCCGGCGCCCACCACCATGAGACCGGTCACGGCGCCGCCGTCGAAGGCCAGAGCGAAGGCCGGCCGGAAGCCCTGCTTGGCGGCCTCGGCCACCCTCACGTTTGCGCGCACCGAGACGTTCATGCCGATGAAGCCGGCGGCCGCGCTGGCCAGGGCGCCCAGCAGGAAGCCTCCCGCGTACCACCAGTTGAGGACCCACCCCAGCAGCACGAAGATGGGGGCTCCCACCAGGCCGACGGTGGTGTACTGCCGGCGCAGGAACGCCGACGCCCCCTGCTCGATGGCGCTCGCCACCTCGAGGGCGCGCTCATGGGTGGCCGGCGCGGCCAGCACGCGGCGGTACAGGAAGAACGCCACGGCGATGGCGAGGGCCGCAGCGACGAAGGCGATGGCGTTCATCTGGGTCTCCCGGGAAGTCGAGGGGGTGCCGGTCGGAACGGGGGCCGGTTGCGGGGCGGCCGCACTGTAGAAGCCCGGGAGGGAGTTTTCCAGCGAGGACGGGTACCCCTGGGGCCTCCCCCTGGGGGATCACGGACGCCGAGCGGCGCCGGGAGCTGGTAGGCTGGGGGCGATGCCCCTCCGCCCCCCTTCCGCCCTCCGGGCTCGGCTCGAGCCCCTGGTGCCCGTGGCCGCCTGCGCGCGGCCGGTGGACGCCCACCTGATCCGCTGCCGCCTGGAGGCCGAGGGCATCGAGGCCGTCGTCACCGACGAGCACTTCGTGAACGTGCTCTGGCTCGATTCGGCGGCGGTGAAGGTCCAGGTGCCGGGCATCGAGGGGGTCATCGAGATCGATCTAGCCGCCATGCGCGTCTTGGCCAGGGTGTGCGGCGAGGCGTCACGCTCGTAGGCTAGGTGGTCGATGAATTTAACCAGCCACTTATCGTCGGCCAAGCTCAATGCTCCAATCCTTACCTTCCGGGCAGCGTTGCCAAGAAGGGGAAACCCTAATAGTAACATAAGGGATAGGTGCGTAGAAAGGCTTGTGTCTTGGGGGGTTCCGGGCGTTGGGGGGCGCTGAGTCGCGCAGCTTGCACGCGGTTTTTTGATTTGGAAGGCCTCCCTTGGGAGGCCTTCTCTATGTTATGCGGGGACTGCTCGTCCCCTGCACCCCTCGGGAACTTTCTTCGCGCTAAGCCCCCTCACGTTAACAGGGAACTTTCGTAGCGCAAAAGA
>JBDLIK010000248.1:0-5632 GCA_039714895.1 Myxococcota bacterium
CGCGGGCGTTGGTCGAACGAGGCGCAGGTCGGATCCTCGGGCTTCTGCCGGCAGCGCGGATTCGGGCCTCCGACTGCGTCGAACAGCGGCACCGTCGCAGGGTCCCCGCCGCGCTGGGGCATGCCCCGGCGGAACAGGCCGCGGGCCACCACGCCGTGCTCCCCGGTGATGGCATGAGCGACGTGGAGCACCTCCAGGATCTCCGCCAGGCGCTCGCGGGCATCGTCGAGCAGCTCGCAGCCCTCCCGGCGCCGGGCGCAGCCGTCCCGCAGGACCGCGTAGCGGTGGGCGTCACCGGCGGCCGCCACGCCGCCGAACATTCCCAGGTCTCCGATCTCTCCGTAGTGATCCACCACGTCGAAGACCTCGCGCCCGCTCTGCTGGCGGAAGGCGTCCGCTCCGAAGCCGCCCTCGGGATCGGCCAGGAAGCGTTCGATGTCCTCGAGCGCGGAGGGATCCGCCGGATCCACGTGCACGTCGAGGGACATGGAGAAGGGCGCGGCATGGAAGGTGAAGAACTGACGGTCGTACTGCCGGGCCAGCCCGGCGAGGCCTGGGTCGTAACCATTCTCGCCCGGCCCCGGGAGCAGCGTGCGGGCGCCCTCGCCGCGGCCGGCCGGGATTTCGAGGGAGCGGGAGAGCAGCGTACCGATGGCGCCGCGGCGGAGATCGCCGCGCCGCTGGGCGTCGTGCACCACCCGCTGCACGCAGCGCACATAGTCGCTGCGCCGGGTGTAGCGGGCGCGGGCCGTGTGCGGACAGACGGGGCAGGCGCTCGCCAGCGCCTCACGCACGGCCAGCGGCGCACTCCCGACCTCGAGCCGCGGATCGCTGCAGCCCGCCGACTCTTCGGCGCCGGGCGCCGCGCCAAGCAGGGCCACGGCGGCGGGAAGGAGGGCGACGAGACGAGCAGCCCGACGAGCCTGGACCACAGAAACTCCCGGCACCAGACTACCACGGGCGAGCTGCGACGGGGCAGATCTGCGCGAGAGGGCTCTCGGGTGGCCTCCTCAGTGAATCTGATATAGCGTCAGATTCATGCCGCACGGTCCGGCGGCCGTGTCTGCCCCCGGGTGGCTGGCGAGAAGGGACGGACCGAGATGGCCCGGAGCGGGCAGAGCGGGGAGTCGGCCGCCGGCACCACCCGGGGAGCCGCCCGACGACCGGCGCGGCCGCCGGTGGACCAGAGCGGACGCGCCCTCGGTCCGCGCGCCCGGCAGACCCGGCAGCGGCTGCTGGAGGCCACCGCCGAGCTGATGCGGGAGCGCAGCGTCCGGGAGATCTCGGTGGTCGAGATCGCCCGCAAGGTGGGGACCTCGCCCGCGACCTTCTACCAGTACTTCAAGGACGTCCCGGAGGCGACGCTGTGTCTCGCCGAGCAGGCGGCCGGCGAGATGCCCGCGCTGGTGGAGATCATCGACCGCGCCTGGCGGGGTCGCGAAGGGCTCGCGACCGCTCGGCAGCTGGTGGACGCCTTCATCCGGCACTGGGACGAACATCACGCGGTGCTGCGGCTGCGGAACCTGGCGGCAGAGGAAGGCGATCGGCGCTTCCAGCGCGCGCGGCGCACGGCGCTGGCCCCGGTGCTGGAGCATCTGGCAGCCCGGGTCGCCGAGTTCCAGGCGGAAGGGCGCGTCTCGAAGGAGCTGCACCCCTATGCGGCCGCAGCGGCGCTGGCCTCGATCCTCGAACGGCTGGCCGCCTACCACACGGAGCTCGAAGTCTTCGGCGCCACCCGGGAGCAGCTGGTGGAGACCTGCGCGCGGATCCTGGTGCAGACCGTCACCGGGCGCGCGCCCCGCTGAGAGGAAGCTGTGGGGGAGAAGCCGTTCCGCGTCCTGCCCCGGCTGACGGAGCTGAACCGCCACTTCTGGACCGGCGGTGCGCAGGGGGAGCTGCGCTTGCTGCGCTGCCGCGCCTGCCAGACCTGGATCCATCCGCCTTCGCCCCGCTGCCCGGCCTGCCTCGCCAAGGACGTGGAGCCCGAGGCCGTCTCGGGACGGGGCACCGTCGCGAGCTTCACCCTCAACCACCAGCCCTGGGTGCCGGCAGCCGACCACCCCTACGTGATCGCCATCGTGGAGCTTGCGGAGCAGGCGGGCCTGCGGCTCACCACCAACCTGGTGGGCTGCGCGCCCGAGGCGGTGCGGATCGGAATGTCCGTACGAGTGATCTTCGAAGAGCACGGCGAGGTCCAGATCCCGCTCTTCGAGCCCGTACCGTGAAGGAGATCCTCGAACGACGGGCGCGGATCACCGGGATCGGTCAATCGCAGATCGGGCGACGTCTGCTGCGCGATCCCCTGGACCTCACCCTCGATGCATGCCTCGCTGCCATCGAGGATGCGGGTCTGCGCCGGGAGGACATCGACGGCCTCGCCACCTATCCGGGCCAGATGGGCGGCGCTCCGGGCTTCACGGGGGCCGGCATCGTGGAGGTGCAGGACGCCCTGCGCCTCGAGCTCGACTGGTACACGGGGGGTCTCGAGCTTCCCGGCCAGCTCGGCTCGGTGATCGATGCGTGTCTGGCCGTCGCCACCGGCCTCGCCAACCATGTGCTGTGCTTCCGCTCGGTCTGGGAGGCCACCGCCCAGGGCAAGGGGAGACGGGCGGGCATCGGGGTCTCCGAGAGCGGCGCTGGGGAAGGGGGCGGCTCGGGCGGGGGCTTCCGGGCCAGCGGCGCCCTGGAGTGGACGCTGCCCTTCCGCGCCTACTCGGCGGCCAACTGGATCGCGCTCTTCGCCCAGCGCCACTTCCACGAGTACGGCACGACCCGCGAGCAGCTCGCCCAGGTGGCGCTCAACGCCCGCCGCAACGCGGGCCGCAACCCGGACGCCATCTACCGGGAGCCCCTCACCCTCGACGAGTACCTGACTTCCCGCATGATCTCGACGCCTCTGTGCCTCTACGACTGCGACGTGCCCGCCGACGGCGCCACGGCCCTGGTGGTCTCCCGGGACGATGCGTCCCGGGATCTGCGCCGGCGACCCATCGGCGTGGAGGCGGTGGGCTCCGCCCTGCGCGGCCGTCCCTCCTGGGACCAGTTCGACGATCTCACCAGCATGGCGGCGCGAGACGCCGGAGCCATGCTGTGGGAGCGGACCGACCTGCGACCGGGGGATGTGGACGTGGCCGAGCTCTACGACGGCTTCAGCTTCATCACCCTGGCCTGGCTCGAGGCCCTGGGCTTCTGCAAGAAGGGGGAGAGCGGCGCCTTCGTCGAGGGGGGAACGCGGATCGCCCTCGAGGGCGAGCTGCCCACCAACACCCAGGGCGGCCAGCTCTCGGGCGGGCGACTTCACGGCTATGGCTTCCTCCACGAGGCCTGCGTCCAGCTCTGGGGCGAGGGAGGGGAGCGTCAGGTTCCGGGTGAGCCCCAGGTGGCGGTGGCGGCGGCGGGAGGGGGCCCCCTGGCGGGATGCCTGCTCCTCACGGCGCCGCGCTGAGGGAGAGGCGGTGGCGAGCACGCTCCAGGAGATCGAAGCCCGATTGCTGGCCCCAAGCGGACCGTTCGAGACCTGCGAAGAGGAGGTGCTCGGCGAGCCGGTCCAGGTCTTCGCCGAGCGGCCCCGATCGCTGGTGGAGATCCTGCGCGGCTCGGGCGGCCACGGCGATGCGGCGTACATCGTCTGCGACGAACGGCGCTTCAGCTACGCCGAGCACCTGGCCCGGGTGGCCGCGCTGGCGCGCTCCCTGCGCGAGGAGTTCGGCGTGGGCCGTGGAGATCGCGTGGCCATCCTCGCCGCGAACCATCCCGAATGGATCGCCACCTACTGGGCGACCCTCAGCCTGGGCGCCGTAGCGGTCGGCCTCAACGGCTGGTGGGCCGCGGACGAGATCGTCTACGGCGTGGAGGACTGCGAGCCTCGGGTCCTGGTTGCAGACCGCAAGCGCCTGGCCCGGGTGGAGGATCGGGACCTCGCTGTGCCCGTGGTGGAGATCGAGTCGGACTTCGAGCCACTCTGGAGCGGAGCCGCTCCGCTATGCGAAGTGGAGATCGAAGAGGACGACGCAGCCACCATCCTCTACACCAGCGGGACCACCGGACGTCCCAAGGGAGCCGTCACCACCCACCGCAGCATCCTCGCCTTCCTGCGGGTCAGCCTGTTCCATGGGCTGCGCCTGCTCCTCCAGCAGAACGCCAGGGGAGAGACGCCCCCTTCGGAGGCGGCTGCCCCCTGCATGCTGGTGAACGCGCCGCTCTTCCATGTCTCGGGCCTCTTCTCCGGAGCCGTGATCCCCCTGGCCACCGGCATCAAGACCGTCTGGACCACGCGCCGCTTCGAGCCGGCCCACGTGCTGGCACTGCTCGAGCGCGAATCGGTCACCCACTGGGGACCGATGGGAAACATGATCCACCGGCTGGCCGCGTATCCGGGGCTGGAACGCTTCGACCTCTCTCGTATGCGCAGTGTGGGCTCGGGCGGCGCGCCGATCGGCGAAGAGCAGTTCGCTCTGATGCGCCGGGTCTTTCCCGAGGCGCGGTCGTCGCTGGGGGTGGGATACGGGATGACCGAGTCCTCCTCGGGCGTCACGATCATCTCCGGCGAGGAGCTCGAGCAGCGCCCGGGATCGGTGGGGCGCCCCCTGCCCACGGTGGAGCTCGAGATCCGCGACGCCGATGGCAAGCCGGTCCCCGACGGTGTGGAGGGGGAGGTGTACCTGCGGGGTCCCCAGGTGATGAAGGAGTACTGGCGCCGGCCGGAGGCCACCCGCGAGGCGATCGGCCCGGGTCGCTGGCTGCGCAGCGGTGACTGGGGACGCCTCCAGGAGGGCTTCCTCTACGTGAACTCGCGCCGGCGCGACCTGATCCTGCGCGGCGGCGAGAACGTCCATCCCGCCGAGATCGAGGACTGCCTCGAGTCCCATGCCTCGGTGCGCGAGGTCGCGGTGCTCGGCGTGGAGCATCCGGAGCTCGGCCAGGAGGTGAAGGCCGTCATCGTCCCGGTGCCCGGCGCGCTCCTGGATCCGGAAATCCTGCGCAGCCACGTGGCCGAGCGGCTCGCCTACTACAAGGTTCCGGCCCACTGGGAGCTGCGCGAGCAGCCGCTGCCCCGAAACGCGGCGGGCAAGGTCCTGAAGCACCTCCTGGTGGAGGGCGGCGTGAGCCCCTTCCTCGAGGAATAGGATTGCGCTCGCTGAGCCGCGCCATAACGCTCGACGACATTAACGAGACGCGTTACTGTCTGCACTGGTGATCCGGAGCTTCCGCGACGCTGAGACCGAGAAGGTGTTTCGGCGTGAACGGTCGCGGCGGCTCCCGGCCGACGTGCAGCGCCGAGCTCACCGGAAGCTCCTGCTCTTGGATGCGGCGGAGGCGCTACAGGATCTGAGGGTCCCTCCGGGGAACCACTTGGAGCGGGCGGCTGGGAAACGGGCCGGGCAGCACAGCATTCGGATCAACGATCAGTGGCGCGTCTGCTTCCGGTGGGGCCGAGGCGACGCCTACGACGTGGAGATCACGGACTACCACTAGGGAGCGAGACATGGCAAGGAAGGTTCACTCCCCGATTCATCCCGGAGAGATTTTGCTGGAGGAGTTCTTGGGGCCGATGGAGATCAGCCAGTATCGCTTGGCGAAGGATATCAGTGTCCCGCCCCGGAGGATCAACGAGATCGTGCATGGGAAGCGG
>JBDLIK010000249.1:0-5609 GCA_039714895.1 Myxococcota bacterium
GAGCGCGTCACGATCACGTTTCCCGTGGCGCGCAGCGCGTGGCCGAACAGCGGCACCCGGGCCAGCTCCTCCTTGGCGACGAAGCGTACGTCGTGGTGGAAGAAGGAGGCGATGATGGCGGGAGCGTCGAGGTCGCTCAGGTGGTTGGAGACCAGCACGAAGCGACCGGTCGGGTCGAGGTGGGCATCGCCCCGGGTGCGCAGCCGCGCGCCGCAGCCACGCAGCACGCCTCGGGCCCAGTGCCGATAGCATCCGTTCACCAGCGGGTGGGTCGGGCCGAGGAACACGGCCCCTGCGAACGCGCTGGAGGCGAAGACGGCGGTATCGAGACCGACCAGGGAGATGCCCGCGCAGGTACGCAGAAAGGTGTCGATCGTCATAGGAAGTGAAGCTGGAGCACCGGGGCGAAGCTCCGGCGGTGCTCCGGGCACGGGCCGAGACGTTCGAGGGCTTCGAGGTGTTCGCGGGTGGCATAGCCCTTGTGGCGCGCGAAGCCGTAGCCCGGGTAGCGGCGCTCGAGCCCCTGCATCAACCCATCCCGGTGCACCTTGGCGACGATGGACGCCGCCGCGATGGAGCCATCGCTGCGGTCCCCGCCGACGATGCGGGTCTGGGGTACCCCCAGGCGCGGCACCTCGCGTCCGTCCACCAGCACGTGATCGGGAACGTGGGACAGGGCCTGCACAGCCCGGCGCATGGCCTCGAGCCCGGCCTGGTAGATGTTCCAGCGATCGATGTCCACGGGGGAGACGCTTCCGATGGCCAGCGCCAGCGCCTGCTCGCGGATGGCCCGGGCCAGGCGCGCCCGGGCGGCCGGGCTGAGGCGCTTGGAGTCGTCCAGGCCCGGAAGGTCCGGACGGTCCCGGAGGACCACCGCCGCCGCCACCACGGGACCGGCGAGAGGGCCCATCCCCACCTCGTCCACCCCGGCCACGAGGCGCAGGCCCTGGCGCCACAGCCGAGCGCGGCCGCGGAACAGGCCAGCCAGACGGCGACGTTCAGCCACTCGCCGCTGGCAGCGGCGCCCCAGGGCCCGGGCCCCCGCCCGGGAATCGCGACCCAGGGCGTCGGCGAGTCGCCGCAGCGCCGCCGCGCTGCAGGTGCTGCGCATCCGCTCCTCGAGCCGCGCCAGCGGGATCTCGGAGACGTCCATCAGCCGGGGCCCGGCCCCTTCGGGTCGACGCCGACGCGGCGTTCGAGCCGCCGCAGGCGTCGCAGGGCTTCGGGCAGCCGGCCGAGGGCGATCATGGCGCGGTGCCAGGCGCGCTCCTCCATGGCGGGGTAGCCCCAGACCCGCTGCCCATCGGGCACGTCGCGGGTGATCCCGCCCCGAGCCCCGACGAAGACACCATCTCCGATGCGGAGGTGACCCGCTGCGCCGCTCTGCGCCATCAGGAAGCTGCGCCGACCGACGATGGTGCTTCCGGCCAGTCCGGACTGGGCCACGATCGTCGACCCCTCCCCCACGTCGCAGTTGTGGGCGATCATGACCAGGTTGTCGACCTTGACCGAGTCGCCGAGGCGCGTCTCACCCAGGGTCGCGCGATCCACCGTGGTGTTGGCGCCGATCTCCACGTCGTCGCCCACCACCACCCGACCCACCTGGGGCACCTTCTCGAAGACGCCCTGCTCGTTCATCGCGTAGCCGAAGCCGTCGCCTCCGATCACGACCCCGGGCTGCAGGATCACCCGATCTCCCAGCGAGCAGCCCTCGCGGATCACGGCGCCGGCGTGGACGGTGCAATCGGCGCCGAGGCTTGCATCCGGGTAGACCACCGCGTGGGGATGGATCAGGCAGCCGGGCCCCACCCGGGCACGGGCACCGATCACCGCCAGCGCTCCCACGTGGGCGCTGGCATCCACCCGGGCGTCGGAAGCGACCACCGCCTGAGGATGGACCCCGGCCTCCGGGCGCTCGGCGGGCACCACCGCTGCCACGGCCCGCGCGAAGTCCAGGCCCGGATCGGGAGAACGGATGGCGGGGCGACCCCCGGGATCCACGCCGTCCGGAACGATCACGACCCCGGCGCGGGAACCGGCGAGCTGGTCGGCGTAGCGAGGCGAGCGAACGAAGGAGAGGTCGCCGGGTCCGGCGGTCTCCAGGGAAGCCACTCCAGCCACCCGCACCTCGCCGTCGCCCTCGAACGACCGCCCCAGGCGAGCCGCCAGCTCACCGACGGAGATGCCCGGCACTTCCCCCCCATCTCCCGGGCGCACCCGGCCGCGCCCTCGAACAGGCTAGCAGAGCCCGGTTTGGACGATCGGGCGCACTCGCCGCACACCCCGGAGTCCCGGGGCCCGGTAGAGCTGCCGCAGGAGAAGGTCCCCAGGATCGACAGATCAACGGGCGAGCAGGACGGCGATGGGGGAGGTGCGGACCACGGCCGCGGAGTTGCTGCCGAGGAAGTAGTCGGTGATGCGGCTGCGCCCGAAGGCGCCCATCACGATGAGCGAAGCCCCCGCCTCCTTCGCTGCATCGATGATCTTGACGTCCGGACGGCCCAGGGTGGACGAGGTCTCTCGCACCGGGACGGAGAGGTTCCCGATCAGGCCCCGAGCCTCGTCGAAGCGCGCCACGGCCCGGCCCTTGTCCTTCGAATCGACGAAGAGGTGCACGGGCTGCTGGAGGCGCCCGGCGAGCTCCACCGTCAGGCGCGCTGCGATGCGGGAGCCGGGGGAGCCGTCGAAGGCCAGCAGCAGCCCCCCACGGAACTCCGCACCCCGAGGCACCACCAGGGAAGACTTGCTCGTCTTGCGGAGCACCGCGTCCACGGTGGATCCGATCAGTGCGCTGCGGTGGTCCGCATGAACGCCATCGCGTCCCAGCACCGTGAGGTCGGAGCTCTTGGCGCGCTCGACGATGCGGTCGTCGGCGATGCCGCGCGGGGTCTCGCTGGCGCAGTCGAGGCCCTGGGCCCGCGCCAGCTCGGCGACCCGGCGGCAGGCGGCCTCCGCCCGGGTGCGCACGAACGCCTCCACACCCTCGAGCGGCGGCGCGCTGATGGGGAGACCGGTGCCCTTGAGCCCTTCCGCGATGCGATCCTCGATCACCGAGAGGGCCACGAGACGCGCCCGCAGGCGCGACGTCAGGGCGATCGCGTAGCGCTCGGCAGCGCTCGCTGCTTCGGAGCCATCCGTCGCCAGCAGGACCGTTTCAATCATGCCCCTCTCCGCTGTTTCCCCACGACGACCCCTAGGAGAGCCACCGGCCGAGGGGGGTGCCCCAGATGAATCGCATCAGACGCTCGAGCCGGCGCGTCTTCTGCGTGCCGTACGGATACCAGAGGAACTCCGACTTGGATCCGAAGCGGTCGATCAGGATCGACTGGGCGTGGCAGTTGCCGCGCAACCCGATCTCGCCGTTCACCTGACCGATCCCGCTCTGTCGCCGCCCTCCGAAGGGCGCCTCCGCCACCCCGTAGGTCGTCATGCAGTCGTTGATCACGACGGCACCGGAAACCAGACGCTTGGCGAGCTCGACACCCCGGCGTCGGTCCCGCGTCCACACGTTCGCGTTGAGGCCGTAGCAGCTGTCGTTCGCCAGCCGCAGCCCCTCTTCGGCATCCCGCACCCGCATGATGGGGAGGACGGGACCGAAGGTCTCGTGCTTCATGATGTCCATGTCGTGGTTCACGTCGCAGAGCACCGTGGGCTCGTAGAACAGACCTTCGAGGGCGGGGTTGCGGCGCCCCCCGGCGAGCACCCGGGCTCCCCGGGCCAGGGCATCGCCGACGTGTCGCTCCACCACCTCGAGCTGGGTGGGCCAGATCATCGGCCCCACCTCGAAGTCGCCCTCGGCACCCTGGCGCAGCGTCGCCACCTCCTCGAGCACCTTCTCGGTGAACGCGTCGGCCACCTCCTCCACCACGTAGACGCGCTCGGTGGAGACGCAGACCTGGCCGGCGTTCGCAAAGGCCCCGTAGACGGCGCCCCGGGCTGCTCGCGTGAGATCGGCATCGGCGCAGACGATCATCGGGTCCTTGCCGCCGAGCTCGAGGGTGCAGGGGAGGAGCTGGCGCGCACAGGCCTCCGCCACCTTGCGCCCGGTGGCGACGCTCCCGGTGAAGGACACCTTGTCGACCCCCGCCTCCACCAGGGCCGCGCCGGTCTCTCCGTCTCCGGGCAACACCTGCAGGATCCCCTCGGTCAGCCCGGCGGCGTCGAAGAGCTCCTGCACGAGCTGGCCGGAGTAGGGTGTCACCTCCGAGGGCTTGAGCAGCACCGCGTTGCCGGCGACGAGCGCCTGCACGCTGGGGTTGAGAGAGAGCAGGAACGGGAAGTTCCACGGAGTGACGATCGCAACGACACCGAGCGGTCGGTAGGAGATGCGAAGCTTCTTGCTCCGGGCCAGGTGGACGGGGACGCTGCGGTCCGCCAGAATGCGCGGGGCGTTCTTGGCGTAGAACTCGAGCGCGTCGCAGGCGGCCACGATCTCCGCGGCCAAGGCTTCGGTGCGCGGCTTCCCGGTCTCGCGCACGATCACCTCGAGGAACTCGTCCTGGCGCGCGAGGAGCACGCGCACGGCGCGACGCAGCACCTGGGCCCGCTCGGCGAGGCTCTGGTCTCCCCACCCGGGTTGGGCCTTGCGCGCGCGTTCGAGCGCCGTCTGGACCTCGGCCTCGCCTGCCACCTCGAGCTCACCGACCGGCTCGAGGGTCGCCGGACTGCGCAGCCGCAGCCTGCGGCCCCCCCCGCTGCTCTCGATGGGCTCGACGACGGCCAAGACGCTTCCCTCCATGGACCCGGGCGCGCTGCGAGGGTACGAGAGCCCCGCGGGGTAAGTCAATCGACTCCTCGTCGAAAAACCACATTCCCACCCCGGCTTGCGGGCCGACGGGGCTCGTGCGATACGGGGGCGTGCCCCGGATCGGCCCGGCGCTGTTTCGCCGCTTCCCGGCCCTCGCCGGGCGGATCCCCCACCATCCCTTTCTGGAGGGCCCCACCCCGGTGGCACCCCTGGCGCTGCCCGGGATGGCCGGGGATCTCTGGATGAAGCGCGACGATACCTCCTGCCCGCTCTACGGCGGCAACAAGCCCCGGAAGCTCGAGTTCACCGTGGGGGCCGCCCTGCACAGGCGATCCCGTCGGCTCGTCACCACCGGTGGGCTGGGCACCCATCACGGGCTGGCGACCACCATTCTGGCCCGAGCGGCCGGTCTCCACACCACCCTCGTCCTGGTGGACCAGCCGCTGCTCCCCGAGGTGCGCCGCTCCCTCCTGCTCTTCGTCGGCCACGGGGCCGAGGTGATCCACGGCCGCACGGTCCCGGGTGCCGCCGCCGGGGTCCTCTTTGCGCTGGCCCGATCGACCCTGCGCGGGGAGCGCCCCACCCTCTTGCCGACCGGGGGCTCCTCGCCGGCCGGAAACCTCGGCTTCGTCAGCGCGGCCCTCGAGCTCGCGGAGCAGGTGGCGGCGGGCGAGCTGCCGGAGCCGAGAGAGATCTTCGTGGCCGTCGGCAGCGGGGGGACCCTCGCCGGCCTCGCCCTCGGCCTGCGGCTCGCCGGCCTCGCGAGCCGGCTGGTCGGCGTGCTGGTGACCGACATCGTCCCCCCGCGCCCCGCCACCCTGGCCCGGGCCGCCCGGCGTAGCCTCTCGCTGCTCCGGCGTGC
>JBDLIK010000250.1:0-5606 GCA_039714895.1 Myxococcota bacterium
GTGGGCGCCTCGCCCGAGATGTACGTGCGCGTGGAGGGCCGGCGGGTGGAGACCTGTCCCATCGCGGGCACCATCGCCCGGGGTGCGGACGCCCTCGGTGATGCGGAACAGATCCGGACGATCCTCAACTCCGAGAAGGACGAGTCCGAGCTCACCATGTGCACGGACGTGGACCGCAACGACAAGTCGCGCATCTGCGAGCCTGGCTCGGTCCGGGTGATCGGGCGCCGGCAGATCGAGATGTACTCGCGGCTGATCCACACCGTGGACCACGTGGAGGGCCGCCTGCGCCAGGAGTTCGACGCCCTCGACGCCTTCCTGGCGCACACCTGGGCGGTGACCGTGACCGGAGCCCCGAAGGCCTGGGCGATGCAGTTCATCGAGGACCACGAGAGGTCCGCCCGCGCCTGGTACGGCGGGGCGGTCGGCGTGATCGGCTTCGACGGGCACCTGAACACCGGCCTCACCCTGCGGACCATCCGCATCAAGGACGGGGTCGCCGAGGTCCGCGTGGGCGCCACACTGCTCTACGACTCGGAGCCGGAGGCGGAGGAGGCGGAGACCCATGTGAAGGCGTCGGCGTTCCTGGACGCGCTGCGCCGCCCGCGGGGTGTGCCCCTCGTGGGCGACACACCGGTGGCCCGAGTGGGCGCCGGCCGGCGGGTCCTGCTGGTGGACCACCAGGATTCCTTCGTCCACACGCTGGCCAACTACCTGCGCCAGACGGGAGCGGAGGTGGTGACCCATCGCTGCGGCTTCTCGGCGCAGCTCCTCGATGAGCTCGCGCCGGACCTGGTGGTGCTCTCCCCGGGTCCGGGCGCGCCGCGAGACTTCGACGTGTCCGGCACCGTGAAGCAGCTGGTGGATCGGGGGCTGCCGATCTTCGGGGTCTGCCTCGGTCTCCAGGGGATCGTGGAGCACTTCGGCGGTGAGCTCGGGGTGCTGCCGACGCCGATGCACGGCAAGCCGTCTACGGTGCACGTGCGCGACGCGCCGCTGTTCGAGGGGCTGCCGCGGAGCTTTCGGGCCGGGCGCTACCACTCGCTCTTCGCGCGGCGTGAGTTCCTGCCCGAGGTGCTGCGGATCACGGCCGAGACCGGGGACGGGGTGGTGATGGGGGTCTCCCACGCAACCCTGCCGGTGGCGGCGGTGCAGTTTCATCCCGAGTCCATTCTGACCCTGGAGGGACAGCACGGCCTGCGCCTGCTCGCCAACGCGGTGTCGAGCCTGCGCGGCTAGCGCGAGCCGGGCGGCGGGCCTTGCTCAATCCGCAGGCAGGCGCTGCCCAGCGGAGGAGCAACCGGCCCCATCACCACCCCGGGCTCGCGCCACGGGGCGCACAGAAAGCGTACGAAGCGTGCCGAGCTTGGCACACCCCTTGCTACCTCGCGGGGGACCGCCCACCGTGCAGCGGCGGGTGGACCCACAGGGAGGGACGCCGGTGTTCGGCCGCCGCATCTTCGGATTCTTCACGTGGGCCGCCGTCTGCCTCGGCGCCAGCGCGGCCAGCGCTCAGGACCTCGTGGAGGTCGCCGTGGAGCCCGCCAGCGGGCTCGACTCGGGCGACGTCGCCTGGATCCTCACCAGCTCGGCCATCGTGCTGATGATGACGATCCCCGGCCTCGCCTTGTTCTACGGCGGACTCGTCCGCACCAAGAATGTGCTGGGAATCTTCATGAAGTGCTTCGTCACCGCCGCCGTCGTGAGCGTGACCTGGGTGCTGTGGGGCTACTCCATCGCGTTCGGCGGTGACGTCGGCGGCGTCATCGGTGATCTCAGCAAGCTCGGTCTTCGCGGGGTGAGCTGGGAGGCGGGACCCGAGGAGAACATTCCCGAACAGCTCTTCATGGTCTTCCAGCTCATGTTCGCGATCATCACCCCCGCCCTGATCGTCGGGGCGGTCGCCGAGCGCATGAAGTTCTCCGCGTTCCTCCTCTTCGTGGTCCTCTGGTCCAGCTTCATCTACTCCCCGCTGTGCCACTGGGTGTGGGGAGGGGGCTGGTTGGGCGAACGGGGTGCTCTCGACTTCGCGGGCGGGACCGTCGTCCACCTGTCCTCGGGAACCTCGGCGCTGGTCGCCGCCATCATGCTGGGCCGTCGGCGCGGGCACGGACGCGAGCCCATGCAACCCCACAACGTACCCTTCGTCGTCGCGGGTGCGGCACTGCTGTGGGTGGGCTGGTTCGGCTTCAACGCCGGCAGCGCCCTGGCCGCGGATGGCATCGCCACCATCGCGTTCGTGAACACCAACACCGCCACTGGCGCAGCCGTCCTCGGCTGGATGTTCAGCGAGTGGATCGGCCGCGGAAAGCCCACCGCCGTGGGCGCAGCCACCGGGGCGGTGGCGGGGCTGGTGGCCATCACCCCCGCAGCGGGCTTCGTGGAGCCCCTCGCCTCCATCGCCATCGGCGCCGTGGCCGGCTTCCTCTGCTACAAGGCCTGCAACTGGAAGACCCGGATCGGCTACGACGACGCCCTCGACGTGGTGGGTGTGCACGGCGTCGGCGGCACCTGGGGAGCGATCGCCACCGGGATCTTCGCCTCCCTGGCGCTCACCGAGGCGGGCGGCCTGTTCTCCTCTCCGAGCAATCCCCAGCAGCTCTGGATCCAGCTCGAGGCCGTCGGGGCCACCATCGCGCTGTGCCTGGTCGGATCCTTCATCATCCTGGGGGGGGTGAACTGGGCGGTGGGTCTGCGCGTGGACGAGGAGAACGAGGAGGTGGGCCTCGATCTCGGTCTGCACGCCGAGAGCGCCTACACCTTCGGCGGCGGCGGCTCGTCCATCGGGGAGCGCGCTCCCGTCGGCCGCCCCCCGGCCGCCCACCCCTAGCAGGCTCCGGTTCCGGTGTATATTGACTCCCGGGTCAACCACCGGAGGATCCGAACGGAGCCATGAACTTCGACTTCTCGGAGGAGCAGAAGCTCCTGCAGAAGACCACCCGGGACTACCTCGAGGAGCACGCCCCCCTGTCCGTCTGCCGAGGCGTGCTCGAATCGAACTCCTCGTACAGCGAAGAGCTCTGGAAGGGGGCCGGCGAGATGGGCTGGCTCGGCGCCGCGGTCCCCGAGGAGCACGGGGGCGCGGGCTTCGGGCACCTGGAGCTGGCGCTCGTCGCCGAGGAGCTCGGGCGCGCCCTGGCCCCCATCCCCTTCTCGTCGTCGGTCTACCTGGCGACCGAGGCCCTGCTCCTGGCCGGGTCCGACGCGCAGAAGGAGCGGGAGCTGCCCCGCCTCGCCGGCGGCGAACGCATCGGGACCTTTGCCGTCGCCGAGCGGCCGGGCCGCACCGGGCCCGACCAGATCGAGGCCCGCTTCGAGGGCGGCCGGCTGTCCGGCACCAAGCTCCCGGTGCCCGACGGGGATGTGGCCGGCCTGGCCGTGGTCCTGGCCCGCAGCGACCGGGGACTCTCCCTGGCCCTGGTGGACCTCGACGGCGCCGGCGTGGAGCGCAGCCCGCTGCGCTCGCTGGATCCGTCGCGCTCCCAGGCGAAGATCGTCTTCGACGACGCACCGGCCGAGCAGCTGGGTGCCGAGGGGCAGGGCTTCGAGCTCGCCCAGCAGGTCCTCGACCGCGCCGCGGTGCTGATGGCCTTCGAGCAGGTGGGGGGCGCCCAGCGCGCCTTCGAGATCACCCGGGAGTTCACTCTCGGACGCTACGCCTTTGGACGCCCGGTGGCCTCCTTCCAGGCCGTCAAGCACCGGCTCGCCGATCTCTACGTGGCCATCGAGCTCGGCCGCTCCAATGCCTACTACGGAGCCTGGGCCCTCAGCCACGAGGACGACGAGCTGCCGGCGGCGGCCTGCGGGGCTCGGATCGCCGCCTGCGACGCCTTCGAGCTGGCGGGCAAGGAGATCATCCAGCTCCATGGCGGGGTCGGCTTCACCTGGGAGTACGACTGCCATCTCTTCTACCGCCGCGCCAAGCTGCTCGGCCTCGCGCTGGGCAGCGCGGGCGAGTGGCGGGACCGGCTCATCGACCGCATCGACATCGGATAGGAGTGCCACGTGGACTTCAACGACACCCCCGAGGAGGCGGCTTTTCGCGATCGGTGCCGCGACTGGCTGGACGCCAACGCGGAGTGCCGCCCGGCCGACGAAGCGGACACCGCCATGCTCGACGAGCGGGGCGACCCCGGCACCGTGAGGCGCGCCCAGGCCTGGCAGGCGAAGAAGGCCGACGCTGGCTGGGCCTGCATCACCTGGCCGACGGAGTTCGGGGGGCGCGGCGCCACCCCCATCCAGAGCGTCATCTGGAGCCAGGAGGAGCGCCGCTACAAGACGCCCCCCAACGTGTTCGCCATCGGCCAGGGCATGCTCGGGCCCACGATCATGACCCACGGCACCGACGCCCAGAAGCAGCGCTACCTGCGCCCGATGCTGCGGGGTGAGGAGATCTGGTCCCAGCTCTTCAGCGAGCCGGCCGCGGGCTCCGACCTGGCGGGGCTCCAGACCCGCGCCGTGCGTGAGGGTGACGAATGGGTGCTGAACGGCCAGAAGATCTGGACGACGGGCGCGCAGTACTCCCGCTGGGGGATGGTGCTCACGCGCACGGATCCGAGCGCCCGGAAGCACGCTGGCATCACCTACTTCATCGTGGACATGAAGGCTCCCGGCATCGAGATCCGGCCCATCAAGCAGATCAACGGCGGCCGGAGCTTCAATGAGGTCTTCTTCACGGACGTGCGCGTCCCCCACGAGAACGTGGTGGGCAAGGTGGACGACGGCTGGCGGGGCGCCATCACGACGCTCATGAACGAGCGGGCCTCCATCGGTTCGGGAACCGGCGGAGCCGGCGTGAAGGATCTGCTGCGCCTGGCCCGTGCCACCGACTGGAACGGAGAGCCGGCCCTGGCAGACCCGTCGGTGCGCCAGCGCATCGCCGACTTCTACGTGAAGACCAAGGGCCTCGAGTACACCGGCTACCGGACCCTCACGGCGCTCTCCCGGGGCCAGACGCCGGGGCCCGAGAGCTCCATCGCCAAGTTGGTGGGGGCCCCGCTGCGTCAGGAGATGTCGAGCTTCGCTATCGACCTCCAGGGTCTGGTGGGCAGCCTCACCGAGAGCGATGCCACCCCTGCCGAGGCGGTCTGGCAGCGCAGCTGGCTCGCCTCCCCCGGGCTGCGTCTCGCGGGAGGAACCGACGAGATCCTCCGCAACATCGTGGCCGAGCGCGTGCTGGGGCTGCCCGGAGAGATCCGCGCCGACAAGGGGCTGGCCTTCGCGGACATCCCCCGCGGCCCGGCGGGGCGGTGAACGGGAGCTTCTCCCGGGAGAAGGTCGACGCCCTTCACCGGAAGGCGTTGGAGCTCGGAGCGAAGGACGAAGGCGCACCGGGGCCGCGGGGAGACGGTGGCTTCTACGCCGGCTACTTCCGGGATCTCGACGGGAACCAGCTGAACGCCTTCTGCATGGGATAGCCCTGCGCCCGCGGCAACTCCAGCGGCCCGCCGCCGCTCACGGCCGAGGTTGCGGCGACCTTTGCGTCCGTGCTGCGCCCCGGAGCTGTCCCTCCCTCCAGGACCCCAGGTGCTCCGAGAACCGGCAGCGGAGCGGCAGCTCTTCGCGACCCGGTCGTTTTTCCTCATTTCGTGCACGACATTCCTCGT
>JBDLIK010000251.1:0-5600 GCA_039714895.1 Myxococcota bacterium
TCGGCCGCGGAGGAGGCTGTCTATGGAATCCCGGCAGATCTCCCCCCCTGCAGCGAGTCCCCTCTGCATCCCGGGCGCGCGGGGCCGCGCCCGGCATGGCCGCTCAGCCCCTCGCGACGCGTTCGACGTGGACGTTCGGCGCGTCCGGCGCGAACTCCTGGAGCAGGAAGCGCTCCTGCGGCTTCTCCGAAGCGGTCTTCGGGATCTCGGACACCACCTGGAGGTAGCTGGGAACGAAGTTGGCCTCGAGACCCTTGCGGCAAGCCTCGAAGATCGCCGGCGGGGCGAAGGGCGCCGCCTGGGACGGCACCACCGCCGCCACCACGTCCTTCTCACCCGGCGCCCCCGACGCGGCCGGAACTCCGTAGACGAAGACGTCGGAGACGCTCGGCTGCTCCGCGATGACCTTCTCGACGAAGGCCGGGTTCACGAAGTCGCCGTTGTGCCGAATGCCTCCGCCCTTGCGGTGGGAGAAGAAGAGCCATGCTTCTTCGTCGCGCCAGCCCATGTCCCCGCTGCGGAGCCAGCCGCCCCGGGTCTTGCTCGCGGACGCCTCGGGGTTGCCATCGTACTCCACCGTGGCGGGGGCACCGCTGGCCGGCCGCGAGCAGATCTCACCGACCACGCCCGGCGGACACTCCACGTCCTCCGCGTCCAGGACCTTCATCTCGAGCCCCGGTGCGGGCTTGCCGAACGAGCCGATGGGCCCCTGCCCGATGGGCTTGAAGGCCAGCCCTCCCTCGACGGCGCCGTACCATTCGTAGACGTCTACGTGGAATCGCTTCTCGAACGCCTCCCAGATGGGCGCCGGCATCCCCGCACTGATCACGAAGCGCACGGGGTTGTCGCCGTCGTCCGGCCTCGTCGGCTCGCTGTAGATCGCCGTGGCCATCCCGCCGAGGAGCGAGAAGGTGGTGCAGCCATGCTGGCGGCACACCTCCCACAGTCGCGACTTGGTGAAGCGCCGGCTGAACGCAGCCCGCAGCCCCATGCGCAGCGACGGCGCCAGGGTCACGGCCTGGGCGTTCCCGTGGGTGAGCGACAGGCCCGTGTAGGGACGCTCGTCCGGGCGATAGCCGATCAGGGCCCCGAGCATCCCAAAGGCGCCGAAGCGTGAGTTCGGGAACACGACGCCCTTGGGATCCCCGGTGGTCCCCGACGTGAAGATGATCTGGAGCGGGTCGTCGGGGTGCTCCAGGCGATCGTCGACTGTGGGTCCGGAAGCTTCGAGCACCGCCCCGAACGGCTCGGCGCCCTCGACCGAGGACGTGGGTGGCAGGTCGGGGGCCTCGCGCGTCTCGAGCACCAGGATCCACTCCAGGCCCGGCACCTGCTCGCGCACGGCGTCGACGGCCGCCAGGCAGTAGTCGGCGCAGACCACACCGCGACAGTCGGCCTTGCGCAGGAAGAAGGCGAGCTTCTCGCCCCGGCTGCGCGGGTCGATCGGAACGATCACGGTCCCGGTGGTGGAGGCCGCCGCCATCGTCTCCACGAACTCGGGATGGTTGCGCATCATCAGCCCGAAGCGCTGCCCGCGCTCGAGGCCGCGGCGGACGAGCTCGGCGGCGATGCGGTTGGCGTGGTCGGCGAGGTCCGCGTAGGTACGGACCTCGTCCGGGGTCCTGCCACCGTCCAGACTCAGATGCTCGAAGGTGAGCACGTCCAGCTCGGGCTTCTGCTCCGCCCGCATCCGGACCAGGTGACCGAGCAGAAACTCGTTGAGCTCGCGCATGGGCGCCTCCTAGCTCTGGAGAAGGGTCACGCACATCGCGGCGGCATCGGTCCCGATGTTTCCGCCGCCGTTGTGCGCCAGCGCGATGCGCGCTCCCTCCACCTGTCGCGGTCCCGAGCGCCCCTGGAGCTGCTCGGTGAGCTCGACGATCTGGGCGATGCCCGTCGCTCCCACCGGGTGGCCCTTGCGCAGCAGCCCTCCGGAGGTGTTGACGGGGATGCGCCCGCCCAGGCGCGTCGCGCCCTCGTCGATCAGCTTGCCGCCCTCTCCCGGGGGGCAGAGCCGCAGGGACTCGTAGGCCGAGATCTCGGCCGGCGCGGACGCATCGTGGCACTCGACGACGTCGAGATCCGCCGGTCCGATGCCGGACTCTTCGTACGCCTCGTGGCTACAGACCTCGACGGTTCCCGGCTCGTCGATGCCGTGGTCCCAGCCCGAGTGGAGAACGCTCGACACCACCCGCACGGGCCGCTCCAGACCGAGCTGTCGGGCCTTGCGGGCACTCACCACGACCACGGCCGCGGCTCCGTCGCCGATAGGCGAGCACATCGGACGCGTGAGCGGCTCGGCAATCATCGGCGCGGCCAGCACCTCCTCGACCGTCATCACGTCGCGGAACTGGGCACGAGGATTCAGGCTGCCGTGGTACGAGTTCTTGGCGGAGACGCCCGCAAACTGCTCGACGGTCGTGCCGTAGCGCTGCATGTGGCCGCGCGCCATGGCGGCGTAGATGTCCATGAACATCGAGCGCTTCTCGCCGGCACCCGAAGAGGCCGACTTCGCGCCTCCGCTCTCGGCGGCCTTGCGCAGGCCGGCCAGGATCGCCTGCATGGCCTCGACGTCGACGGCGCCGCTGAAGGCCGAGAACGACTTCCGCTTGTCCGCGTGGTAGAGCTTCTCCACCCCGAGGGCCAGGACGACGTCGTAGAGCCCCGCGGAGACCATCGCACCGGCCTGGTGGAGCGCAGTCGAGGCGCTCGCGCACGCGTTCTCGACGTTGATGACCGGAAGCCGACCGATCCCGATGGAACGCAGGATCACCTGGCCCCGGATGCATTCCTGCCCGGTGACGAGGCCCGCCGCTGCGTTCCCCACGTAGGCCGCCTCCAGGTCGCTCGGCTCGAGCCCGGCGTCCTCGAGCGCGGCCTGCACGGCCTCGGCTCCCAGGGCCTTGAGGCCCGTCTCCATGTGCTTGCCGAAGCGGGTCATCCCCACCCCTGCGATCGTGGCGTCCATGCGCATCGGCGCTCTCCTCAGAGGAGCCCGTGGCCCTCGAGGCCCAGGGCGTTCTTCAGGTACTCGAGCTCGGCCTCGCGCCAGGGCTGGGGAGCGGGCGGCTGGAACAGCCCGTCTCGCTCGAGCTCGGCGACGACCTCCGGGCTGCGCGGGAAGGCGTTCCCGTACCCGTTCATGTGGAACAGCTTCTCGAAGGGCTGGCGCGGCCGCTGGCCGCCGGCCTCAGAGCTCTCGGCCGGGTAGCCCACCGTCTGGAGCAGCAAGACCCTGCAGCTGGCCGGCAGACCCAGCCGCTCGCGAATCTTGTCGATGTTGGGCGTCCCCAGGCAGCAGGTGCCGAGGCCCTGCTCGAAGGCCATGAGCGTGGCCTGGGCGATGCCCTGCCCGCAGTCCACCTCCCCCAGGCCCGGCTGCTTCAGGTTCTCGCGGATCGAATCGAAGATGGGGATGAGCTGCTCCTCGAGGGCCTTCTCCTTGTCCTCCCCGAAGCCGAGGGCTCCCGCCTTCAGCAGCTCCCGCAGGCGATCCGACTGCCCATCGACCGCAGCCGTGTCCAGATACCAGACGATCACCACCGGCGCGAGCCGGATCTGGAATCCCGCCACCGGTGCCGTGATCGCCTTTCGCACCTCCGGCGGTGCACTGTCGCGGAAGACCACCACCGCGCGCAGGCTCTGGACGTTGCCCCAGTGGGAGGCGATTCGTGCGGCCTCGAGCATGCGCTGGATCTTCTCGGGCTCCACCGGCTTGTAGGGCAGCAGGAAGCGGATCGACCGCCTGCGCCCGAGCACCTGTCTCAGTTCCACCTCGCGGCCCTCCTCTGGCGCCGATCTCAGAGCTTCTCGGCGCCCACCAGGCTCAGGAGCTCGTTGCATCCATCCTCGATCATCGAGGCACGAGCGTCCCGCAGCAGCTTCTCGACGGGATACTCGCGGCTGAGACCGTTTCCGCCGAAGATCTGTACGGCGGCGCTCGCCACGTCGAAGGCGGTCTGCGTGCAGAAGGTCTTCGCGGCGATCGAGTACTGGACCAGGCCGGGCGGCTTTGTCCCGTTGTAGAGCAGCACGCGCCGAGCGAGCGAGCGCGCCGCCTCCGCCTGGGTGAACATCTTGAAGAGCCTTGCCTTCACGTTCTGGTGCTCGAAGATCGGCACGCCACCCTGCACGCGCTCCCGCGCGTACGCGAGGGAGTGCTCCAGCGCTGCTCGGGCAACGCCCACGAAGGTCACTCCCATGAAGGCATTCGCCATGGTGAGGACCGTCTCGACGATGAAGCTGTAGGCCTCGGAGCCCACCACCATGTACTCCGCGGGAATCCGGACGTCGTCGAAGAAGATCTCGCCCTGGTTGAGCGCTCGCTGCCCGAGCTTGTCGAGCGGCCTCCCCCGCGAGACCCCACGCAGGTCGAGGGGAACGATCGCCACCCCGCCGCCCTGGAAACCATGGCTCGGGTCGATCGTGCAGAAGAGCGCCGCCACCGTGGCGATCGTGCCGTTGGAGACCCAGGCCGCCTTCTGACCCCGGATCACGTACTCGTCGCCCTCCTTGCGCGCAATGCAGTTGGCTCGGAGCGCCGGGTCGGAGAAGTGGGGCTGGTCGAAGGCCAGGGAGTCACTGCCGTGGTCCGGCTCCGTCACCGCCCAGCAGCCGATCTCCTGGCTACCAGCCTCGCAGTAGCGTTCGATGAGCTCCGGGCGGCCGGACATCCTGCAGAAGATCCGATGGAACCCCGCCACGCCGAGGCTGATCGCCAGGCCGGAGTCACCCCAGCCGAGCTCCTCGTTCACCAGGCAGCGCAGCCGGGCCGCCTCGAGGGGACCCAGGTCGGTGTCGCCGGCCTCGAGGTCGGCGAGCCCGACCTCGCGGGCCTTCTCGAAGACCCCCCAGAGCACGGAATCGGGAGCGACGACATCCGCCGGATCCGCCAGCCGATCGAGCGCTGCACCGGCCGGCCGCATCACCTCTTCAGCGAACTTGTGGACGCTGTCGCGAAAGGCGCGCTCCTGATCGGTCAGCGAGACTTCGATTTCGGTCAGCGGCATCGGAGTCTCCTCCTGGGTTCGAAGGTAGAGGGGAGGTGCGGGGGGGGAGCTATGACCCGGATCATAGGCGGGCTCCGGCAGGCCGGGGAGCCCTCACGGGCTGGCTCCCAGGCGCTCCCCCTCGAACTCGAGGAAGCCCGCCAGCAGCCCCACCAGCTCGCGGAAGAAGGGGGGCGGATCCTGGCTCTCGATGCGGTCGCGCAGGCGCGGCACCCAGCGGCCCGGGTGGCGGGCCACGAAGTCCCGCTGGGCGCGGCGATAGGGGCTGGGGTCTGCCCGCTCCTGGAGCGCCTGGGTCTCGCGGAACGCGAGGTAGTGAAGGAACTCGAGCTCGGTGGTCAGATGATCGGGCAGCTCGCGTGGATCGTCCGAGAGATTGAGACCGAAGTGGCGGTAGAAGCGCACAGCCTCTTCCATCGTCTTCATGCGTGCACCCCCGTACAGGCCTCCGTAGAGGGGACACGGCGGCCCCGACGCACCCACCTCGAACAGTCGCGTGTACTCGACCGCCAGCTCGTCGTCCACGCCGGCGTCGCGCAGCGCCCGCCAGTCCGTACGCAGCGCGAGAGAGGGCTCGATGGCGCCGAGCAC
>JBDLIK010000252.1:0-5575 GCA_039714895.1 Myxococcota bacterium
CGGCGACGACGCAGCTGCCAGCGCGGGTCTCCTTGCGAGGCCCGAGGGCACTCCCGCAGGCGGCTCCGACTCTCGGTCAGGCTCGCCCCCCTGCTTCTGCGGCGACGCCATCGCCGATCCGCTCGCTGGGCTTCATGCCGCGGCCGCAGTGCTCGCCTTCTGGCAGCGCGGACGGTCCGCGCTGCTGGACGTGTCCCTGGGAGGCGTCGCCGCCCGCGCCGTCGCAGCGTCGGGTCCCGACGGGGAGGCACACCTCAGCGTTCGGCCTGGCGCGAAGTGCGGGGTCTTCCAGCTCGTCAGCGGAAATGCCGTGGAGACCGTCGCCACCCCCCGGATGCGCCGCCCCGAGGGCTCGGCGCCCGAGCTCGGCCGCGATACGGACCGCGCCCTCCGCGAGCTCGCACTCCCGTGCTGATCCGCCGTGCGGAGCTCGAGGGCGGGCGGGCCGACCTGCGGCTGCGAGCCGGACGCATCCACGAGATCGGCGCGGACCTCGAGCGGGCGCCCGGCGAGCCCTCCCTGGACGCCGGCGGCGGCGCGCTGCTCCCGGGCCTCCACGATCATCACATCCATCTGCTTTCGTGGGCTGCGGCCCGAAGCTCCGTGTCCTGTGACCCACGAGACACCCGCGACCCCACGGAGCTCGAAGCGGCCCTGCGCGGGGCGACGCCTCGGAGCGGCTGGATCCGGGCGGTCGGGTATCACGACTCCGTCGCCGGGTCCCTCGACCGCTGGCGCCTCGACGCACTCCGGGGCGACACCCCCGTTCGCGTCCAGCACCGCAGCGGGGCGCTGTGGATCCTCAACTCCGCGGGCCTCGCCTCGCTCGGCCTGGCGGAGGACTGCTTTCCAGCACGCGCCGAGCGCGACGCCGAGGGGCGTCTCACCGGGAGGCTGTTTCGCCTCGACGGCTGGCTCCGGGAGCAGATCTCCCCGACCGTTCCGCCAGAGCTCGCCGCCCTCAGTCGGGAGCTCGCCGCGCTCGGCGTCACCGGGGTCACCGATGCCAGCGCCGGCAACGGCCTCCGGGAGCACGCGCTCTTCTCGGACGCGATCTCCTGCGGTGCATGGCGACAACGCCTGCACCTCCTGGGCGGAGACGATCTCGGATTGGAGTCCGGGGCCCGGGTCGACGGGGGCGCCCGGAAGATCCTCCTCGATGAGCGCGAGCTGCCGGGCTTCGAGAGCCTGGTCGGCGTGGTGCGGCAGAGTCACGCGGCCGGACGCCCGGTGGCGATCCACTGTGTCACGCGCACGGAGCTGGCCCTCGCTGCTGCAGCGCTCCGAGAGGCACGTCCACTCGCGGGCGACCGCCTCGAGCACGCTTCCGTGGCGCCACCGGATCTCGTCGAGCGGGTGGCGGAGCTGGGGCTCACGATCGTGACCCAGCCCAACTTTCTCTTCGAGCGGGGGGATGCCTATCTCGAAGAGGTGGACGGCCGAGATCATCCCTGGCTCTATCGTCTCTCGGGTTGGCTGGACGCCGGGGTTGCGCTGGGCGGTGGAACCGACGCGCCCTTCGGGGCGGCCGATCCATGGCGAGCGATGCGGGCTGCCGTCGATCGCAAGACGCGTGCGGGTCGCTGCATGCAAGCGGGCGAGTCGCTGTCCCCGGAGCGTGCGCTCGCGCTCTTCACCACCGATCCCGCGCGGCCCGGTGGCCCACCGCGCCGGCTCGCCATCGGTGCCGAGGCGGACCTGTGTCTGCTCGACCGGCCCTGGTGCAGCGCACGCCAGCGGCTCTCGGGCTGCCAGGTTCGGGCCACCTGGGTGGGTGGCGAGCTCGTCTGGCAGCAGGGCGACTGACGCTGCCCCTCCTTCCGCGCCCTCCGGCGCGGTGGTACCGTGGCTCGGATCCGGACACAGGAGGGCAGGGGCATGACCGACGTGATGAAGGGGATCCGCGTCCTCGAGGTCGCCGAGCACACCTTCGTTCCGGCCGCCTCCGCGGTGCTCGCGGACTGGGGTGCAGACGTGATCAAGGTGGAGCACGCGGTCCGCGGCGACGCCATGCGCGGCCTCGGGCGTACCGGCGTCCTCGACCTCTCGAAGGGCGTGCACGTGATCCACGAGCACTCGAACCGCGGCAAGCGGTCCGTGGGCCTCGACCTCGGCCATTCCGAAGGCCGTGAGGTGCTCTACGCCCTGGCCCGCCGGAGCGACGTCTTCCTCACCAACAAGCTCCCCGGCACGCTCGCCCGGCTGCGCATCGACGTGGCCGACATCCGGGCGCAGAACCCGAAGATCATCTACGCGCGCGGCACTTCCTTCGGCGTTCGGGGCCCGGACAAGGACCAAGGTGGCTACGACATGACGGCCTTCTGGTGCCGAGCCGGCAGTGCCGCGAGCGTCTCTCCCTCGGAGCTTCCGGGGGTGCTCCCGCAGCCGGGGCCCGCCTGGGGCGACTCGATGGGGGGCATGACCATCGCCGGCGCCATCTCGGCGGCGCTTCTCAAGCGGGAGCGGACCGGGGAGCCCTCGGTGGTGGATGTGTCGCTCCTCGCAGCAGGGGCGTGGGCGATGTCGGCCGCGATCGCCCTCTCGCTGCAGATGAAGCGTCCCTGGGGCACGCCGATGCCCGGGGGCACCGGCTCCTTCAATCCCCTGGTGGGCACCTACGAGACGTCGGACGGTCGCTACCTGTGTCTGGTGATGCTCCAGGCCGCCCGGTACTGGCCGGATTTCTGCGAGCACATCGAGCGACCGGAGCTGGCGACCGATCCGCGCTTCGACGACGACGAGAAGCTCTCCGCCAACGCCAGCGAGGCGGTGGGGATCCTCCAGGAGGTGCTCAAGGCGAGGACCCTGGCGGAGTGGAACCAGCGCTTCCAGACGCTCAAGGGACAGTGGGCGCCCGTCCAGAACACGCTCGAGGTGGCGGAGGATCCGCAGGTCCGGGCCAACGGGTACATGGTCCGGACGGCGACCGAGGAGGGCACGGAGTTCGAGCTGGTGTCGAGCCCGGTCCAGTTCGACGAGGAGCCGACACAGACCCGGCGCGCCCCGGGGTTCAACGAGCACGGCGACGAGGTCCTGCTGGAGCTCGGCCTCGACATGGACCGGATCCTCGAGCTGAAGGCGGCGGGGGCGGTTACCTGACTGGGCTGCGGGCTTCCCCCGCAGCCATCGGAGTGTGCCCTCACCCCGCCGGTGGCACTCAGCCCCGTAGCGTTCGTCGCTGCTCGAAGCGGAAGCGCGCGCCGCGGCTGATCTTCGCCAGCTTGAGCTCCACGGGGATCTCCTGGGGCTCGGCGGCCGGGTCGATCACCACGTCCCAGGCGAGCCGTGCGGGCTTCGGATCCGCAACCGGGTGGCAGCGCGCCCGGGAGTTCACGCTCCCCGCGATGGCATCGAGAGCTGGGTGCGGCGCGGGGCCGAGGCCCGCGAACCACGAGAGCGCATCCCCTTCCTCGAGCGCCGGGCAGTCGCCGATCGAGATGCGCGCCCTCCGAGGGCCGCTCTGCTCGACGCGGAAGTCCACGTAGCTGCGGGGATGGAAGCAGGGGTGCATCTGGAAGACCTTGGCGACCGCTTCGATGTCGTCCCCTTCGATGGCCAGGGGCTCTCGGATCCGCTCGGCGCTGAGCGCGGCGATGCCCGTCCACTGGCGCGCTCCCAGCTCGCTCGCGACCCCGTCGCCCTGCAGCTGGGACGCGCAGAGCATGAAGGCGCGGGCCAGCAGGTGGCTCTGCAGGGCGAACTCCTGGTTGACCTTCACCAGGGCCCGGTGCGAGAGGTCCTCGAGCTGGAAGCCCGGATCGAAGGGGCCCGAGTAGTCCGGCCAGCCGCCGGGCTCGGCGTCCGCATCCGGAGCCTCGATGGGGACCGTCGCCACCTTCGCGGCCCGCACGATCTCGAGGTTCGGATGCGGCGCGGTGGGCTCGGCCTCGTCGCCGATGAAGACCGACCAGCGGCAGGCGGGGAAACGATTCGGCTCGCGGGGAGGCCGGTGGATCGGACGCATCTTCATGCACGGATGGGTTGCGGCGGCGGTCGCATCGAAGGTCGGGTCCTCGATGTCGTGGCACATGAGCTTGACCCGCTTCTCGCCGAAGGGCTCCACGTCGAGCAGTGCCCCGCAGTGGGGCAGCCAGAACTCGCCGTAGTCCGGCCGGTCGAGGCGAAACTGGAAGTCCATGAACTGGTGCGGCGCGCCGATGTCGAGCTGCAGGTTCTTGAAGACGGTGCCGACGTCGGAGCCCTCGAAGCCCATGGCGCGCTGCATGCGCAGGGAATAGATCGGGCTCGCAGCCATCCACTCCTCGATCGAGAAGCTCACGTAGGCGTCGGCGCCGAATCGCTTGGCCACCAGGGGCAGCCCCACCCGATCCTGGAGGTGACCGCTCAGCAGGTACTCGCGGCCCAGGTGAGCCAACGCCTGGCGCGAGAAGGCGGCCAGGCCGACGTCGGGGTCGAAGGGACCGGAGTAGTCGTTCCGCAGCCCCATGGGCTCCTCTTCGCCGCTTCTCGCCTCGAGGCCCGGGTGTCGTTCGGAGAAGTGTGGCATAGCGCTCCCGTGTGAACGAGAGGCGCGGCTTCAGATCTCCGCTGCCGCCGCCGGCGAGGTCGCCGGTGCGCCCGAGCTGAAGGGCCTGTATTCTCGGCCCGCCACCGATACGGAGGCCCCGGACGAGGACGCCCGCGAGACCTTCCTGGTGGGCGAGCCGAAGGCCAAGCTCGACACCCTCGACAAGATCGACCGCGATCGGCTGGTCCCGGTGGTCTCGACCTTCATCCAGCTCATCGAGCGGCTCCAGTACATCCCGCGCGAGCGGATGAGGCCTAGAGCCTGAGCCGGATGACGAGACTCCGCCCGAAGCGTCCGCCCGGGGCGTGATAGGCTCCCCCACTCGCGAGGGAGGGCGTGCATGCGCATTCGTCGGGTGACGTGTGTCCTGGTTCTGGTCCTGCTCGGCTCCGTTGCGGCGGTCGCGCAGATCCCGCCCGCCCCGCCGCCGGCGATGCCGCGGGGGCTCGTCGATTCGAAGCCCGCCGTGAGCGACGGCTACGTCCTCTTCAGCCCGATCCTCTCGGGCACGACCTATCTGATCCGCAACGACGGCCGGGTGGTACACACCTGGTCGAGCGAGCTGACCGGTACCGCCATGTACCTGCTTCCGAACGGCAACCTCCTGCGCGGCGCCCGCGACCCCGACATCCTCCACTTCCTCTTCGGCGGCGTGACCGGAATCCTCCAGGAGATCGACTGGAGTGGCGACGTGGTGTGGGAGCGGAGGCTGGGAGACGCGAAGCGTGTCCTGCACCACGACCTCGAGCCGCTCCCCAACGGCAACCTCCTCGCCCTGGCGTGGGAGCTGAAGACGCCGGAACAGGCGATCGCCGCCGGGCGGCGTCCGGAGGCGGTCCCCGAGATGGGGCTCATGTCCGAGTACGTGATCGAGATCGAGCCGGTCCGTCCGCGCGGCGGGAAGATCGTCTGGGAGTGGCACATCTGGGACCACCTAGTGCAGGACCACGCCCCCGAGGCGCTCCACTACGGCGATCCCGCCGAGCATCCCGGCCTACTCGACCTCAACGTGGGCGCGGGCGCGCCCCCCGTCAGCGAGGAGGAGCT
>JBDLIK010000253.1:0-5557 GCA_039714895.1 Myxococcota bacterium
AGCTGCTCTGGCGCAACAGCCCTGGCTACGCCGCCCACGATGAACATGGCCCCATCAACTCCCTCGGCCTGCGAGGGCCCGAGGTCCCGCTCGAGAAGACCGAGGGAGTCACCCGCAGCCTCTCGCTGGGAGAGTCCTCTACCTTCGGAGACGGAGTGGGCTGGAGCCAGACCTACTCGGCCCAGCTCGAAGAGGAGCTGCGCGAGCGCGGGGTCGAGTCGCAGGTGTGGAACGCTGGCGTGCGCGCCTGGTCCTCGGCCCAGTCGCTGCGCTTTCTCCAGCTGGAGATGGAACGCCTCGACCCGGATCTCGTGCTCTTCTATCACGAGGTGAACGACTTCCTGCCCACGGTGCTCCGGAACGTGCGGGTGCGCAGTGCGGGCCTCACCGACCGCGAGACCATGGATCTGGTCTCGGGACGCTCCGCGCTGCTCCGTCTCATCCGCAGCTCGCGTCTGCTCACCTGGCTCTCCCTGGCCCGCGCCCGCACCCGAGCGGACTCCGTGATCCAGCGGGTGAGCGAATCCACCTCGGTGGACGTGATGCTGATCCAGATCCTCCCCTACCAGCGTCTGGCTGCCGTGCCCGAGGGGGCGCGGCGTCGACCCTGGATGGAGAACCCGAACCCGCTCGTCCGGGTGCCCGATCCGGACCGCCAGGCGGTTCTCGGTGCGTTGGTCGACGAAGTCGAGGCGAGGGGTGCGACGCTCGTCCTCTACCACCCTGCCTACCGGATCAGCGTTCCACACCGCTGTCTGCTGGTCCGGCTGGCGCGCGAGCGGGGAGTCCCGGTGATCGACGCCGAGGCGGTGCTGCAGCGGGCCGCCGCGCGGGACGGGCTCAGCAAGGACGACTACTTCCTCACCGACGACCGCTACCACCCGAACCCCGCTGGCCATCGGGCCCTGGCCCAGGCCAGCGCAGAGTTCCTGGTGAAGCGCGGTCTCGTCCCCGCACGGCGCGACTGAGCAATCTGCCTCGGGCCCGCAGGCGGACCCACCCGCAAGCGCCGACAGGCGCGCGCAGCGAGGCGGAGCCGAAGCGAAGCCTGTGGTGCCTGCGGGCTTCGCCAGCGGGCGGACCCACAAGTCGCTGGACGGTCTCCCTGGCAGCTCGTACATTCGCCGCCCCCAGAAAGAGAGCCAGATGGAGACCGATCGCCTCACGCGGCGTGCCGCGAACCTGCGTCGTCGCACGGCCCGGGCCTGCCGGCTCGGCGTCGCCCTGTGTCTGCTCGGCTGCGGGGAAGGCGAGGCGCCCGTCACCGATTCGGATGCTCCGCTGGCGGGCAGCTCCCTGGTCCTCCTCACCCTGGACACCGCCCGCGCCGACTACTTCTCGGTGTACGGCGGACCCGAGGGACTCACGCCCAACGTGGATCGACTCGCCGCCGGGGGCACGGTCTTCGAGAACGCCTACAGCCAGTCGAACGTCACCAACCCGAGCCACACGGCCATCCTGACGGGGCTCTACGGAATCGACGCTCGCATCCTCAACAACTTCACGACCTTCTCGTTCGCCGAGAGTGGTTCGGACACCCTGGCCAGCGCCTTCGGAAAGCTCGGCTACCGGACCGCGGCCTTCCTCGCGGCGCCGCACCTCAGTCTCCTCGCGCTGCCGGGCTTCGATCACGCGCCCCAGGCCTCGAACCGCGCGCGAGCCGGCCCGATCGTGAATGCCGCCTGCGACTGGATCCGCGAGCAGCGGGGCGAGCCCTTCTTCGCCTGGGTGCACCTCTTCGATCCCCACTCTCCGTATCACGCCCCAACGGCCTACCGGAGCCAGTTCTACCAGGGCGACCCGACCCGCGGGCCGGGTCCTCGCTTCGCCGACCGCGAAACCTTCGGGAGGGCCGCGGACGTCGTCCGGCAACAGTTCGCGGAGGTGCGCGACCCCGACTACCCCCTCGCCATGTACCGGGCCGAGATGCGCTACGTGGACGACCAGGTCGGAGAGCTGCTCGGCTGCCTCCAGCAGGCGGGTGTCGCGGAGAAGACCGGGGTGATCCTGGTGGCCGACCACGGGGAGAGCCTGGGGGAGCACGACATCTTCTTCGGCCACGGCGGGCTCTACGAGGTCTCGCTCCGCATTCCCTTCGTGGTGCGCCTGCCCGGCCTTCCCGACGGCAACCGAGTCGAGGGATGGGCCACCCACGTGGACATCGTCCCCACGCTGGAAGCGCTCTACGGGATCCGCCTGGAGTCGTCCTCGCCGCGGCACGGTCGGGCGCTCACCGAAGAGCTGCAGGGGCAGCCGGGCTCCGGCGAGCCCCGGGTCCTGATCCACGAGCACGCCAACAACCTGTCCGTGGCCGCACGAAAGGGGCCCTGGAAGCTGGTGATCGGCATCGTCGACCGCTGGTGGTACGACACCCCCGTACGCCTGTTCAACCTGGAGCAGGACCCCGACGAGCTGCGCAACGTCGCGGAGGAGAATCCCGCCATCGTCGCCGAGCTCGAGCCCCTGCTTCGGCGCTGGGTCGAAGCCGGGCACTGGAAGCTGCGAAACTCGACCCTCGAGCCCGATGCGCTCGAGCGCCTCCGGGCGCTCGGCTACCTGGACGACGCCAGGGGCGAATCTCCCTGATATTCTGGCCGCCGTGGGGTTCGAGCGCTCGAGCAGGGGGACCTCCCTGAGGCAGCTCGCCGGCCCGGCGCTGGCCCTCGGGGCCCTGAGCCTCGGGTTCGAAGCCCTCTTCGTGCATCACGGGCTCGGCTGGTTCGACGAGGCCTGGCCACTGTATGCCGCCCGCCAGCTCAGCGAGGGCGGCCGCCTCTACCACGACGTCTTCTTCCTCTTCCCGCCTGGGCACCTGCTCCCTGCCTGGCTCGCCACCTGGCTCGACCCTCCGGGCCTCATCGGGGCCCGTTGGCTCTATGCCCTCCTCGGAGCCGCCGGGGTGGTTGCCCTCTACGGGGTCGGTCGGCGCATGCTGGCCCCGCCCTTCGCCTTCCTGGCCGCGGCGCTCCTCGCCCTCGCTGCCCCCGAGTCCCATCTCACCCACCTGCTGTTCGGTCACCGCTATCTGCTGTTCCCGGCGCTCGGCCTGCTGGCCTTCGCCAGATACCTGGAGGACGGTCGCGCGGGCTGGATGGGCCTGGCTGGAGCCTGCGCGGGGATCGGCCTGGCGTTCCGGCTCTCCCCCGCCGCGGCGGTGAGCCTGGGGATCGGGATCGCGACGGTCGCCGGCGGCGGCGGGGTGCACAAGCTGGCGCGCGCCTTCGCTGCGTTCTCCGCCGGCCTGCTGCTCGCCACCCTCCCCGTACTGGTCTGGCTCGCGACGGGCCCCGGCCTCGACGCAGCCTGGCGGGAGGTCGTGGTCCGGCTCTACGGCCTACAGTGGGCCCAGAGCCTGCCGGTGCCCGCGCTCGCCCTGGAGGGCTGGGATCGGGATTCGCTTTCGGGCTTCTTCGTCGCGTTGCAGTACCGCCTCTACCCCGTCCTGGTGGTCGCCGCCCTCGGTCTGCTGAGCCTCGACTGGATCCGCGCCCGCCAGCGGCGGCGTGCATTCGGGGGCGCCCTTCCCCTGGCCGTGGCCGTCTGGGGAGGCGTCTATCTGGTGCGCGTGCTCGGACGTGCCGACGACCACCATCTGTACTCCTGCCTGCCACCCCTGTGTCTGCTGCTGGCCTGGGGGATGGAACGGGCCACCGAGCGGCTCCGCCCCAGCCAACCCGCCCGCGGCGCGTTCGGCTGGACCCCCTGCGCGGTGGTTCTGCTGCTCTGGATCTTCCTGATGGGCTCCGACCGCTACCTGGCGCCGGAGCGGCGAGGAACCTTCCCCGTCGAGGCCGGAGGCGACGTCGTCTACCTGAATGCCGGGGGGCTGGCGAGAGCCTTCGCTCGCAAGGTGGAGACCATCCGTCGCTGGAGCGCTCCCGAGGAGACCCTCCTCAGCGTGAGCCTCACTCCGATCTTCCACCTGCTCGCCGACCGCTCCGGTCCCGGCCACCTCGACCTGCTGATGCCCGGCACCTTCCTCGATGACGAGGAAGAGCGTTCCTTCGTGGCCATCCTGGAGGAGTCTCCGCCGGCGCTCGTCGTCCGCACGGTCTTCGACGCCGACGACAGCGAGGCGCGCGCACCGGAACGAGTCGCGCCCCAGGTCTGGGCATGGATCCGCGCGAACTACACGGCCCTCGAAGCGCCCGAGCGCGGCATCCACCTCCTGGTCCCGAACGAGCGTTGGGCGGAGCGCCGCAAGATCCCGCCGGGTAGATAAGCCGGACGCCTGGTAGCATCGCGCCATGGGCACGGAGCCCTTCGCTCCCGAGCAGGCTGCCTGGTACCTCGGGGACCCGAACGGGGCCTTCCGGCGGCTGCGCGCCGAGGACCCTCTGCACTGGCACGAGGGCGGGGGCTTCTGGTGCGTCACCAAGCACGCCGACGTGCAGGCGGTCTCACGACGGCCGCGGCTCTTCTCCTCGGAGCACGGGACCCAGCTCTTCGAGGTCCGGCGGCACACGCACACCCTGCCCGGGCCCAACCCCGGAGGTGCTGCTTCGATCATCCGCATGGATCCGCCCGCTCACAACCGTCACCGCAAGCTGGTGATCGGAGCCTTCACCCCCGGGAACGTCGCGCAGATGGAGCCGTGGATCCGCGACATCGCCCGCAAGAGCCTCGACGACCTCGATCCAACGGCCCCCATCGAGTTCGTCGACCAGGTCGCCGTGCCGCTGCCGATGTTCGTGATCGCGGAGCTTCTCGGCGTGCCCCGGGAGGATTACGCAATCTTCCGCCGCTGGTCGGACACCATGGTGGCGGCGGGCGGAGGAGAGTTCACCCCGGAGACCGGCAGGACGGTGAGCGAGCTGGTGGAATACGTCTGTGCGGTCGCCCGCGAACGGCGGCGCGCACCGCGTCCGGATCTGATCAGCCGACTGGCCGAGGCGGAGATCGACGGCGAGCGGCTCAACGATCAGGAGATCGGCAGCTTCTGCCTGACCCTGCTCGTGGCCGGAAACGAGACCACCCGACACCTGATCGCCGGTGGGGCACTCGCCCTGATGAAGAACCCGGAAGAGCACCGGAAGCTCCTCGAGCGACCCGGGCTGCTCGAGGGCGCCGTCGAGGAGATGCTCCGCTACACGACGCCCGTGCGGAACTTCGTCCGCTGCGCCCTCCAGGACACGGAGCTGCGCGGCCGCCGGGTCCATCGCGGCGACTATCTGGCGCTCTTCTACGCCTCGGCCAACCGCGACGAAGAGGTCTTCGGTTCCGACTCCGAGAGCTTCCGGGTGGAGCGACCGAGCGCCCGGCGGCATCTGACCTTCGGCTTCGGCGAGCACCTCTGCCTGGGTGCGGCGCTCGCGCGCCTGGAGGCTCGGCTGCTCTTCGAGGAGCTGTTCCGGCGCTGGCCGCACTTCGAGCTGGCCGGCGAGCCCGAACCGCTGCGCTCGAGCCTGATGAACGGCTACGTCCGCATGCCCGTGTCCCTGCAGGCCTGAGCCGGAGGCCCCCTCGCTCTGTGGATCCGGCAGGACGGCGAGCCTCCGGCCGGAGCGCCCGCACCTCGATATCATCGAGCGCCGAGGAGGAAGCATGCGGCTCGAGG
>JBDLIK010000254.1:0-5554 GCA_039714895.1 Myxococcota bacterium
GGGACGGGGTGATGGGAGGGAAAGCGCAGGCGCGAGGCCACGTCCTCGTGACACTCGACGCACAGACGCGAAGGGGGGTCCATGGTGCGGAAGGCCTGCACCTCGGGGAAGCGGAGATGGCGTGGAGTGATGGCGTGGGGATCGTGGCAGTCGGAGCAGAAGAGCCCCGCCCTCGAGTGCTCGCCCGTGCCCCAGCTGAGATGGGTGTCGTAGCCGACGGCATGACAAGCGAGACAGTCGTTGTTGGCGGGGAAGCGGATGTGCTCCCGCTCCTCGCTCTCGGCGTGCAGACTGCCTCCGCCGTGGCAGCTCTCGCAGCCCGAGTGATAGGCGGCGATCTTCTCGTGGCCCTGCACCTCGTCGTGGCAGACCCCGCACTCCTCCGCACCCACGGCGCTGGCACCGACCACCGGGGCCGTACGACGGGGACCCCGGGGCTGCCACTGGAAGGCCGCGCAGGCCCCCACGAGGGCAACGCCCAGGCACAGCGCCACCCACCCGTAGCGCCCTCCCGGCGAGCTCCCCCGCATCCTCCGCCGCGGCACGGCCGGGAGACTACCAGACGCGAGTTGCGCCGCCGGGCTGCGAGACCCGGACACAAGTGGGGCCTCCGTCCGGCGCGGGGCGGCGCGGTGAACCGCACCGGAACGGAGGCCCCTTCCCTGCCCTCACCCCCCGGGTGAGGCGGGATTTCGCGTGGCGCGACTTCTTCTCGCCCTGCCCTCCGGCACTGCGCTCCAGCCCGAATCACCTTCCCCGGCTTCCGCGCAGCCAAGGACGAATCCAATGCACTCCCCGTGCCAGGACGGATTCGGGCCCGATACGAATGCTCGAGCGTTCCCGGCTATGCAGCCGCCCGCGGGCGGGGAGTGCGGCGGGTTACGAGTTCGCCTTGGAAGGCCGCTCGCTTCGCTGACCGCAGAATGCTGCGCACCCGGGTGACGAGGTGTGTCTCCCGAGCAGGTGTTTGCATCGGCGATTGCCGTGTGAGTGTCTCCAGCCCTCGAGAAGTGACCCACAGCTTCTGGCGGGCCTCCCGGGACTCAGGTACCTCCCGTGCGGGAGGGCTGCCGTGGAGAAGCTGATCTACGCACTGTGGAAGCCCGAGGCGGTACCGATACACGCCTTCCGGAGCGCGCTCCTCGAAGCCAGCGCAGCACGGCTCTCGGAGGCGGGAGCCAGCGGAATCAAGCTACTGCTGGCGGACGAGTGGACCGAGCCGCTCTCCAAGGCACGGATCGCTCGCAGCGATCCGCCCATCGCAGGCGCCCTCTCGTTCTGGCTGGACTGCGTGGATCAGCGACACCCGTTCGAAGCGATCCTCGACCCGATCGTGGCACGACACGCCGGCTATCTGGTGAGCGAGTCGGTGCCGATCTCCAACCGGACCCACCCTGCCGCGGCGGGCGAGCGCACGCCCGGGACCACGCTGCTCACTTTCATCGAACGCCCCGAGCGCATGAGTCCCGATCAGTGGCTGGGCTTCTGGCACGAGTACCACGCTCCCATGGCCGCCGAGGTGCAATGCACCTACCTCTACGTACGCAACGCGGTGGTCCGCCGTCTCGCCCTGGATGCCCCCGCCTGGTCGGGCATCGTCGAGGAGGGCTTCCCCACCGAGGCCGTGACCGATCCGATGCTCTGGTACCGGGCGGAGGGCTCCCGGGAGAAGCTGCGCGAGAACCTCGGACGCATGCTCGCCAGCGTCCGCACCTTCCTGGACGTGGAGCGCATCGAATCCCTGCCCATGAGCGAGTACGTGATCCCTGACCCCCGATCCGCGGCTCCTTGACAGTCAGGGGGTGCCCCTCGATGATGCCCTCGGGGACGCCCGTCGTCCTGCCGAGAGGGTTCGAAGATGGCTGAGTCTTCACGAGGTCGCGTGGTGGCGGTGGTGGGGGCCACCGGTGCCGTCGGAGAGGTGCTGCTCCGGGTGCTGGAGGAGCGTCGCTTCCCGGTGGCCGAGCTGCGGGCGCTGGCCAGCGAGCGCTCCGCGGGCAAGACGGTCCCCTTCAAGGGAGACGCACTCACGGTGGAGACGGCGCGTCCGGAGGCCTTCGAGGGCGCCGACTTCGTGTTCTTCGCGGCGACCGGCGCGCTCTCCCGGGGGCTGGCTCCCGAGGTGGCCCGCCGCGGCGGCGTCGCCATCGACAAATCGGCCACCTGGCGCATGGACGAGCACGTGCCCCTGGTGGTGCCCGAGATCAACCCGGAGGCCCTGGAGAAGCACCGGGGCATCGTGGCATGCCCCAACTGCACCACCATCGGCTTCGTGATGGCCCTGGAGCCCCTGCGCCGGGCGGCGGGGCTGCGTCGCGTGGTGGTGACCACCCTGCAAGCCGTCAGTGGTGGGGGCAAGCCGGGGCTCGAGGATCTCGAGAACCAGTTCCGGGCGGCGGCGCGGGGAGATGCGCTTCCGCCCCCGAAGGCCTTCGCGGCACACATGTTCCACAACGTGGTTCCCCTGTGCGGCGGCTTCCGCGAGGACGGCTACTCGGACGAGGAGATCAAGCTCCTGGACGAGACCCGCAAGATCCTCGAGCTGCCGGGGCTCGACGTGACCATGACCTGCGTTCGGGTGCCGGTCCGGGTGGGGCACTCGGCCTCGATGCTCGTGGAGACCGAGCAGCCCCTCGGGGCCGAGGCGGCCCGGGAGGCGCTCGAGGCCTTCCCGGGAGTGCGGGTGATGGACGAGCCCTCGCGGGATGTGTTCCCGACCCCGCTGGACGTGGACGGCAGCGACGAGGTCCTGGTGGGTCGCATCCGCAGGGACCTCGGGAGCGAGCGGCTGTGGCTCTGGCAGGTCTCGGACAACCTCCGCAAGGGGGCGGCCACCAACGCGGTGCAGATCGCCGAGGAGATGATGCGCCGAGGCCTGGCCTGAATTCGTGGGTCCGGTTCCGGGCTAGGCCCCGGGGGATGGTCCAATGAACCGGGTGGGGCGGTTCTGCGTATCATGGGGTGGACGGCCCTGCGCCCGGCCGGTGAGGAGGTCGAGATGACTGGAAGAGACTCCCGACTGAGGGATCCGGCGGAGTGGAACCGCGACCAGCCGGGCCGCAAGCTGGCGGGGGTCTGCGCCTCCGTGGCCCAGAACCTGGGCGTCTCGGTGAGCGTGGTGCGAGCGGTCTTCCTGATCCTGGCGCTGTGGCACGGCTTCGGGGTTCTGCTCTACGCGATCCTCTGGATGCTGATGCCCCCCCGGGCCGGAGAGCCCGCCGCCCTGGACGAGGTGCTCGACACCGTGCGCGGCATCATCGCCTCCCGCCGCTCCGGACGCCGCGACGACCCCGAGGAGACCGACGACCGCTTCGTGTAGGAGCCCACGCCCCCTAGAACTGGGCGTAGCCCGGAACCCGCGGGAACGGGATGACGTCCCGGATGTTGGCCATGCCGGTGATGAACTGGATGGCCCGCTCGAAGCCGAGGCCGAAGCCGGCGTGAGGGACGGAGCCGTGGCGCCGCAGGTCCAGGTACCACCAATAGTCCTCTTCCGGCAGGCCCGCCTCGAGGATGCGGCGGCGCAGCAGCTCGTGGCGGTCCTCGCGCTGGGAGCCGCCGATGATCTCTCCGATGCGCGGCACGAGCACGTCCATGGCCCGCACCGTGCGCTCGTCGTCGTTCAGGTACATGTAGAAGGCCTTGATGCTGGCCGGGTAGTCCACCACGACCACCGGACGCCCCACGTGCTCCTCGGTGAGGTAGCGCTCGTGCTCGCTCTGCAGATCGACGCCCCAGCGCACCGGGAACTCGAAGGAACGGCCGCTGGCCTGGAGGATCTCCACCGCCTCGCTGTAGCTGAGCGTCTCGAAGGGCGAGGCGACGATGTGCTCGAGCACCTCCAGCACGCTCCGATCGATCCTCTCGGCGAAGAAGCGCATGTCCTCGGGGCAGGCTTCGAGCACGGAGCGGAACAGGTGCTTCAGGAACTCCTCCGCCAGCACCCTGGCGCCCTCCAGGTCGCAGAAGGCCATCTCGGGCTCCACCATCCAGAACTCCGCCAGGTGGCGACTGGTGTTGGAATTCTCGGCTCGGAAGGTGGGCCCGAAGGTGTAGACGTCGGTGAGCGCCAGGGCGGCGATCTCCGCCTGGAGCTGGGCGGACACCGTGAGGCGGGACTCGCCGGCGAAGAAGTCCTGGGAGAAGTCGACCCTCCCGGCGGCATCCCGGGGCGGATCGTCGGGGTCCAGCGCCGTCACCCGGAAGGTCTCCCCGGCTCCCTCGGCATCCGAGAGGCTGATGATGGGAGCGTGCAGCTGCAGGAATCCCCGCTCGCGGAAGAACTCGTGGATGGCCGTGGCCGCGGCGTCACGCACCCGGAGGACGGCGCCGATGCTGTTGGTTCGCGGACGCAGGTGCGCGATGCCGCGCAGGTACTCGAAGGAGTGACGCTTCTTCTGCAGCGGGAAGTCGTCGTCGACGTCCCCCACCAGCTCGACCTCGGAAGCGGCGATCTCGAAGCGCTGCCCCTTCCCCGGTGAGTCCCGGAGCTCACCCGTCACGCGCACCGCGCATCCCGAGCGCAGGCTGCGGATCTCGCCCTCGTAGCCGGCGAGGTCCGGCTCCACCACCGCCTGGATGCCCGCCATGGAGGAGCCGTCGGAGACCTCGAGGAAGGAGACCTCCTTGCCGTGGCGTGCGGTCTTGAGCCAGCCCCGGACCGTCACCTCGCCGCCGGCGCTCTCCCGGCACAGCAGCTCCCGAATGCGCGGCGAAGGAGCGCCCGGCGTGCGCACGGCCCCGCTCAAGCGGGCAGCTCGCCGGCCAGGGTCTCGGCCTGGTCCAGCAGCCGGGTGGCGGCGTCGGGCACCAGCGTGGACTGGAGGATCTCGTACTTCTGGTGCGCTTCGGCCTCGCGGAAGTCCTCGGGGTGGGGGAGGTAGCGGATCCAGCCGTTGGCGATGCCGACCACGGAGGCGGGGGCATCCGCGCGCCGCTTCCAGTCGAGCCCCACGTTCACCGTGGGCTCGGCGGGGAGCCCGAGCAGCAGGACCTCGCCGATCCGCAGCACCTGGGCTTCCACCCGGGGCTCCCGGCCGAAGGCGAAGCGGGGCGCGGTGCGGTCGCGCAGATAGCGGCGCACCCGGGCGATCCGCTCGCGACGCTCCGGGGCGGGGAGCTCCCGGGTGCGTTCCTGCTCCAGGCCGAAGAGGTCGGCGGTCCCCAGGCGCGAGTCGGGCTCGAGCCCGAGGGCGCCGAGCGCGTCGGCGCGTCCGGCGGCCAGCCATTCCTGGTAGACCTCCTCGCCGGCATCGGCTCCGTGCACGGGGATCGCGATGCGGCGGGAGGCGGCCCCGATGCGGGCCTCGGAGTGGGTCGTGATGCCGCCCGCGGCCTCCGCGACGGCCTCGCCCACCTCCCGCCCGAGCGCCTCCATCTCCTCGAACGAAACCCCCACGCTCTGCCCCGGAACCGCGAGGTCGAGCAGGCCCCGGGTCCGAGGATCCACGTCCGCATGGGCCCCGAGGGCGAAGAGCGCCGTGGCGCCCGGAAGAGCCGCCTCGACCCCACTCCGCGCCGCCCAGGGCCAGTCCGCCGAGTAGGCGAGATTGTC
>JBDLIK010000255.1:0-5540 GCA_039714895.1 Myxococcota bacterium
GGGTCCGGCTCGAACTCCTGCTCCGTCATCGGCTCCAGCTCCTGCCCGGGCGCCGTCCACGGGGACTCCGCCTCGTCGAGCTCGATGGCGTCGTCGAGGTCCTCTTCCAGCACCTCGAGCTCGTTCTCCGAGGTCGCGTCCCCGGATCCGGCCGAAGACACCGGGCGTGCCTCGGGCGCCGGAGGTGCGACGGCGGTCTGCACGCGGTCCGTGCGGCCTTCGGCCGCCAGCCGGTCCACTTCTTCCGAGGACAGGCCCGAGGCCAGCGTGATCTGGGTGGAGGCCTGCTGGTCCGTGTCGGGATCGCGCGCCGTCACGTTGACGATGCCGTCGGTGTCGATCTCGAAGGTCACCTCGATGCGCGCCTCGCCTCGGCGCGCCTTCCGGAAGCCCGAGAAGGTGAACTGGCCCAGCAGCTGGTTCTCCTCCGCAGTACGCGACTCTCCCTGGTAGACGCGGATCTTCACCGACTCCTGGTCGTCCTGGAAGGTGGTGAAGACCCGGGTCTGCTCGATCGGGACCGGCGTGTTGCGCTCGATCACGGTCTCTGCGAGCCCGCCCGCGACGCCGAGGCACAGGGAGAGCGGGGTTACGTCGAGCAGCATCGCCTGTTCGCCGGACTCGTCTCCTCCCACCAGAGAGCTCGCGTGGATCGCGGCACCCATCGCCACCACCTGGTCCGGGTCCACTTCGAACTTCGGCGCCTGGTCGAAGAACTCGGCGACGGCCCGGCGGATCGCGGGGAGCCGGGTGGGGCCTCCCACCAGGAGCACCCCGTCGAGATCCCGGGCCACCAGACCCGCCTGTTGCAGGGCTTCGTCGCAGACGCTGAAGGTCCGCTTGATGAGGTCGGAGACGAGGGTCTCGTACTCCCCGGTCGTGATCCGCCGCACGATGGAGCGGGGGCTGCCGTCGGGTCCCTCGATCACGTCGGGGATGCGGATCTCCACCTCGTCGTCGGTGGACAGGCCCTTCTTGGCCGACTCCGCCGCGATCTTGAGCTTCTCGAGCGCGAAGGGGTCCTTGCGCAGGTTGATCCCTTCCTCCGCCAGGAACTCCTCGGCCAGCAGGTCGATGAGGCGGTCGTCGAAGTCGTCCCCACCCAGGAAGGTGTCGCCGTAGGTGGAAAGCACCTCGTAGACGTCCTCTCCGATCTCCAGGATCGAGATGTCGAAGGTGCCTCCGCCGAGGTCGTAGACCGCGAGCTTCTGGTTGAGTCCTCGTCCGAAGCCGTAGGCGAGCGCTGCCGCGGTGGGCTCGTTGAGCAGGCGCAGCACCTCGAGGCCGGCGATCCTTCCGGCGTCCCGGGTGGCCTGGCGCTGGTGGTCGTTGAAGTAGGCGGGAACGGTGATCACGGCCTTCGGCACGTCACATCCGAGCACCGCCTCGGCGACGGACTTCATCTCGCGCAGGACCATCGCCGACACTTCCGGAAGCGAGAGCTTCTCGCCACGCACGTCGACGTGCACCCCGTGGTTCTCGACCTCCACGATCCCGTAGGCCGACACCGCCTGGGCCTTGCGAACCTCTTCCGAGAAGAAATAGCGGCCGATGAGACGCTTGGCCGAGCAGACCGTGTTCTGGGGATCGTGGATCAGGTTGGCCTTGGCTGCGTTGCCCACCACGGCCGCGCCGTCGGGCCGGAAGGTGACCACGCTGGCGGAGGTCGGCTCGCCGTAGGCGTTGGGAAGCACCTCCGCCCGGCCGCCCCGCACCACGGCCACGCAGGAGTTGCTGGTCCCGAGGTCGATTCCGATTGCGATCTCCGCCATGTGCCCTCCCGCGACTGGAGCCTCGGCTGCCCGGAGGCCGCCCCTCCGCCTATCGGCAAAAGCGGAGTGTTCCTGAATGGTTGGCTGGAGAAATCCGCGTTGACCCGACCGCAGGCCGCGTGCTACCCCAAGCCCGAGCCCAATCATGTCCGGTCACTCCAAGTGGTCCACGATCAAGCGCAAGAAGGGCGCCGCGGACGCGAAGCGCGGGAAGATCTTCACCAAGCTGATCCGGGAGATCGCGACCGCGGCGCGCCTGGGCGGGGGTGATCCGAACGCCAATCCGCGCCTGCGCCTCTCGGTCGACAAGGCCCGTGGGGCCAACATGCCCAAGGACAACATCGACCGGGCCATCAAGAAGGGTACCGGGGGGGCTGAGGGCGAGGCGTACCAGGAGGTGATCTACGAGGGGTACGGCCCCGGAGGGACCGCCATTCTGATCGAAGCGCTCACGGACAACAAGAACCGCACGGTGGGCGACGTCCGCCACGTCCTCACGAAGCACGGCGGGAACCTGGGCTCCAGCGGGTGCGTGTCCTACCTCTTCGAGAAGAAGGGACTGCTGCTCTTCGAGCGCGCGGGCCTCGAGGTGGACGCGCTGCTGGAGGCGGCCCTGGAGGCCGGGGCCGAGGATGTCGTCGAGGAGACCGAGAGCCTGGAGGTGGTGACGGCGCCGGGCCTCTTCGAGACGGTCCGGGATGCGTTGCTCGCGGGCGGCTTCCGGGCTGCCTCCGCCGAGGTCACGCTTTCCCCCGCCACCACCGTCTCCCTGGAGGGCAAGCAGGCGCAGACCATGCTCAGCCTGGCCGATGCCCTCGACGACCTGGACGACGTTCAGAGCGTCCATTCCAACTTCGACATCTCCGAAGAAGAGATGGCGCGCGGCGCCTAGCAAGGCGGCGAAGCCGCCGCGCAGCGAGCCGAAGGCGAGCGAAGTGCGGGCCCCCGCCAGGAGGGCTCCGGGCTTCGCCCGCAGCCTTCGGCCTTGTTCCTTACGTCGCCCTGGGGCCTGCGCTTGCGCGCAGCCATCGGCGGTGCCCGCACGTCCTCTGGAGTCTGTGCCTCCGCGGGGGGCCGCGGCCGCACGGCTGGCCTAAGATCCCCTTGGAGGGGGGTTCATGCGCATCCTGGGGGTCGACCCCGGCTCCGCCGCCACGGGCTACGGGGTCATCGAGCGCCGTTCGGGGGGCCTCGCCCACGTGGCCCACGGAACCCTGCGGCCCCGGCGGGGCGAAAGCCTGCCGCTGCGCCTCGCGACTCTCCAGCGCAGCCTGGAAGAGGTGATCGAGCTCCACCGGCCGGACGTGGTGAGCGTGGAGCGGGTCTTCGTGGCGGCGAGTGCGCGCTCGGCCCTGGTCCTGGGCCACGCCCGGGGCGTGATCCTGGCGGCGGCAGCCAGGGCCAGGCTGGCGGTCGCCGAGTATGCGCCCCGGGAGATCAAGCAGGCCGTCGCAGGCACCGGCGCCGCCCAGAAGGCCCAGGTGCAGGCCATGGTGGGACGGCTGCTGGGGCTCGACCGTCGTCCCGGGCAGGATGCCGCGGACGCTCTGGCGGCGGCCATCTGCCACGCCCACGCCGGTCGTCTGCGCGCACTCGGGGTGGGCAGATCCCGGCGTCCCCGAGCCCGCCGGGCCTCCGCCCTGGTGGTGAGGCGTAGCCGATGATCGGCAGGCTCGAGGGGGTGCTGCGTGAGAAGACCCCGACCTCGGTGCTCGTGGACGTGGGCGGCGTCGGCTACCAGCTGCTGGTGTCGTTGTCCACCTTCGCCGAGCTCCCGGACGAGGGGAAGGTGGTCTCGCTGCGCGTCCACACCCACGTGCGCGAGGATGCCCTGGTGCTCTTCGGCTTTCGCAGCGCACGGGAGCGCGAGATCTTCGAGCTGCTGCTCCTCGCCAGCCGGGTGGGCCCCAAGCTCGCGCTCACCGTGCTCTCGGGCATCGACGCAGAAGACCTGGTGAAGGCGATCGGGAGCGGCGAGGTGGCCGTGCTCCAGTCCGTACCGGGGATCGGTCGTCGCATGGCGGAGCGCATCGTCGTCGAGCTGCGCGACCGCGTGGCCGACCTGGCCCCGCGACCGGCGGACGGCGGCCGGAGCCGAGGCACCCGCTCGGGAGTCGGGGTCGGGAAGGGGGTCGCCGACCATCGATCGGAGGAGATCCTTTCGGCGCTCGCGAACCTGGGCGTCGCCAGGCCGCAAGCCGAGCGGGCCTCCCGCCAGGCCCTCGAGGAGCTCGGACCCGAGGAGCCCATCGAGTCGCTGATCCGCACCGCACTACGAGGACTGGCCCGATGACCGAGGTCGACTCCCTGGATCGGCCGGTGTCCGGCCGCGCCCTTCCCGAGGAGCGCGGGCTCGAAGACCGGCTCCGACCCCGCACCCTGGCGGAGTTCGTGGGCCAGGCCCACCTGCGGGAGAATCTGGCGGTCTTCCTCCAGGCCGCACGGGAGCGCCAGGAGTGCATCGACCACCTGCTCTTCTACGGCCCGCCCGGGCTCGGCAAGACCGCCCTCGCCCACATCGTGGCCGAGGAGATGAACGCGAGCTTCCGCGCGACCAGCGGCCCGGTCCTGGAGCGCGCCGGCGATCTGGCTGCACTGCTTTCGAACCTCGAGCCCGGCGACGTGTTGTTCATCGACGAGATCCACCGTCTGCCTCCGGTGGTCGAGGAGATCCTCTACCCGGCCATGGAGGATTTCCAGCTCGACGTACTGATCGGGCAGGGACCGAGTGCACGTTCGATCCGGCTGGACCTTCCGCGCTTCACCCTGGTGGGAGCCACGACCCGCGCGGGGCTGCTCTCCTCACCCCTGCGCGACCGCTTCGGTTGGGTCGCGCGCCTCGAGTACTACCCGCCCCAGGACCTGGTGGCGATCCTGGAGCGCTCTGCCGGGCTGCTCGGCGTGCTCCTCGAGCCCGAAGCGGCCTTCGAGATTGCGCGACGCTCCCGGGGTACGCCCCGCATCGCGATCCGGCTGTTGCGCCGGGTGCGGGACTTCGCCGAGGTGAACGACGGCCCGGACGAGCCGGTGAGCTGCAGCCGGACCCACTTCGCCCTGGAGCGTCTGGAGGTCGACGAGGCCGGCTTCGATCGCCTCGACCGGGCGCTGCTGCGCACCCTGGTGGAGAAGTTCTCCGGGGGGCCGGTGGGGCTCGAGACCCTGGCGGCCGCCGTCGGGGAGGACAAGGGAACCCTCGAGGACCTGGTGGAGCCTTTCCTGCTCCAGGAGGGCTACCTCGACCGGACGCCTCGCGGGCGGGTGGCCACGGCCTTGGCCTGTGCCCATCTGGGTCTGCCGGCTCCCGCGCCGGGGAGCCGCCAGGGCCGCTTGTTCTGAGCCCCCAGCGGGGCGGAGGCTCCGCCGGCGAGCGAAGCGGCGCATGCCCCAATCGGAGCTGGAGCACAGCCGACGGCTGGGGGCGCAGCCCGCAGCCCGCGCAGCCCCTCAACGCGACCCGCCGGGCGGCCGATAGAAGGGGCGTTGCGCAGACCCGGCCCGAGGTCCGGGAGGGCGTGGAAGCGGAGGGCCGGGGTAGCGAAACCCCGCCCGCAGCGAGGTGTGCGTGGAGCGTCTGGTGCGCTGGATCGGAGCAAGCTGCGGCATGGCCTTGTTGGCCGCGGCGGGGCTCGGCTGGCTGCTTGCTGCCGGCCCGTCGTCCGCTCCGGAGAGTGGCCTGGCCACGGACGCCGCGCGGGTGCTGGCTTCGCTGCCCGGACTCGGACCCGGGCGCGATGGATCGCTTCCGGTCCTCGCGCATCCGGCTCTGGC
>JBDLIK010000256.1:0-5538 GCA_039714895.1 Myxococcota bacterium
AGGTGCGGCGCAGCTTCAACGGGACGTTCTCGCCGCTCTACCAGGTCGCCTACATGATCGGCGGCCTCCAGATCCGCGCGCTGCACGAGGAGTTCGTGCGGTCCGGCCGCATGACCAACCGCGAATTCCACGACACGATCCTGCAGGGCGGGTCGATCCCGATCGAAATGGTGCGGGCGCGGCTCGCTGGACAGGCGCCGCCGGAGGACTTCGAGGCGGGGTGGCGGTTTTACGGGGAGGTGGACGACTAGCCGCGGCCTCCTGCAACGGGGCGCAAGCGAGCGTCGTACGACGCAGGGTGTGACCGAAAAGTGGAGCAGCCATGTTTTTGCCTGAGTCCCACTTCGTCCTACTGGCGGCGACGATCGCCGCTACGCACTGGGCGATCCCACTCGCCGCGCAGAGCAGCGTGGAGCGGGACGTGTCATATGTGACGGAGGGCAGCGAGGATCAGAGGCTCGACCTCTTCCTCCCCGATGCGGCCGGTTTCCCCACTGTGATCTTCCTGCACGGGGGAAGCCTACGGGAAAACGGCGAACGGAGGTCCTCGGAGCTCTACACGCGGGTATGTGAGCCGTTCGTCGGCGCTGGGATCGGGTGCGCGAACGCCGACTACAGGCTTGCCCCCACGCACCAATGGCCGGCGATGCCGGAGGACGTGGCCGCGGCCATCAAGTGGGTAAGCGACAACATCGGTTCACGAGGAGGCGATCCGGAGCGCCTGTTTCTATTCGGCCACAGCTCTGGGTGTCATCTCGCGGCCGCCGTCGGAACCAACCCGAAGTACCTGGAAGGCGTCGGCCTGGAGCCCGCCGACCTCGCGGGCATCATCCCCATGGGCTGCACCCTGGCGCCGCTGGCGTCGATCCTCAATCGGGCGCAGGCGCTCGGAATCGGCATGGACAGCCTGCGCGCCCGCTGGAACACGCGTCCGGATGACCGCTTCGCCGCCTTCGACGACCGGCTGGATTCGGACCCGTCGCGATTCGTCGGCCCCCATGCGCCGCCGGCGCTCATAGTCGTCGCCGAGTTCGAGCGTTTCCGTCCGCCGATTCTCGAGCAGGCGGCCAGGTTCGTGGATCTGATGTATGAGGCCGGGCGGCCCGCCGACATCGTCATCGTCCCCGGCTCGCACCGCAGCAGCGTGGCCAGTCTGGCCGAAGCAGGAGACCCCGCGTTCGCGGCGATCGAGAGCTTCATCCGGGATCCTGGCGGGGCGGGAAGGGGCAGTCGACCCTCGTCGATCCGATAGGACTTACGGCCTTCTGGGGCAGTCTCGGAGAGCAGTCGCCGTTGATTCGCGCGCTGTAGCCCCCGGGGCCCCTCCAGCCTATCCTCCTCGCCTCGGTCCGCCATTTAGCTGACAAGAGGAGAATCACCATGACGGGATCGCCCCCGATCGCCCGACGCCTTTCGACCCAGATCCTGACCGTCGCGCTCGGTGCGGCAGCGCTCCTCCTGGCGCACCCGGCCGAGGCCCAGGAGCGACCGGATGGGCCCGCCGACGTTGCCGCGGAGCGCTCGCTCCCCGCGGACACCACGATCGTCTCGACCGCCGTGGCGACCATCCGCGGCGGCCGAGTCCCCTACCGGGTCACGACCGGCACGCAGCCCGTCTACGGCCAGGACGGCAAGGCCGACGCGGCGCTCTACTACACGTACTACGAGCGCACCGACGTCCAGGACCGCGACCGCCGGCCGCTCTTCATCTCCTTCAACGGTGGGCCCGGCTCCGGTTCGCTGTGGATGCACCTGGGCTACACTAGCCCCAAGCAGCTCGTGATCGACGACGAGGGCTATCCGGTCCAGCCCTACGGCGTGCGCGACAACCCGCACTCCATCCTGGACGTGGCGGACATCGTCTACGTGAACCCGGTCAACACGGGCTTTTCGCGTATCCTCGATCCCGAGGTTGACCGCGAGATGTTCTTCGGAGCGGAGCCGGATGTGGTCTACCTGGCCGAGTGGATCGACCTGTTCGTGTCGCGGCAGAAGCGCTGGACCTCGCCCAAGTACCTGATCGGGGAGAGCTACGGCACCACGCGCGTGGCCGGCTTGGCGGGCCAGCTCCAGAACGCGCACTGGATGTACCTGAACGGGGTCATCCTCGTATCGCCGACCGGCCTGGGGCTCGAGGCGGAGGGCGCGGCGCCCCGCGCGAACGTTCTCAAGCTCCCCTACTACACGGCCGCCGCGCACTACCACGGGCAGCTTCCGGCCGACCTACAGTCCCGCGGGTTGGAGGACGTGCTGCCGGAGGTCGAGGCGTTCGCCATCGATGAATTCCTGCCGGCGTTGTCGCGCGGGGGCTCGCTGCCGGCAAGTCGCCGCCAGGAAGTGGCCAGACAGATTGCTCGCTACTCGGGCCTGTCCGAAGAGACGGTGCTCGGGCACAACCTGGCGGTGCCGGCCTCCTACTTCTGGAAGGACCTTCTGCGCGACCAGGGCCACACCATCGGCCGGCTCGACTCGCGCTACCTGGGCGTCGATCGCCAGGACGCAGGCGACAGGTACGACTACCCCGCCGAGCTCACTTCCTGGAACCACGCCTTCGCGCCGGCGATCAACCACTACCTGCGCGACGAGCTGGGCTTCGAGACCGACCTGCGCTACTGGCTGTTCGGTCCGGTCCGCCCGTGGTCGGGCGGCGACCCCGACTACAACGCCGGCGAGCGGCTGCGCCAGGCGATGGCCCAGAACCCGTTCCTGCACGTCATGGTGCAGTCGGGCTACTACGACGGCGCGACCGACTACTTCACCGCCAAGTACGTGCTCTGGAACCTGGACCCGAGCGGCAGGCTGGCGGACCGGATGCGCTTCGAGGGCTACCGGAGCGGCCACATGATGTACCTGCGGTTGGAGGACCTGGAGTCCTCGAACCAGCACATCCGCGAGTTCATCGAGGCCTCGAGCGCGGGCGACGGCCGGCCGGCGACCTACGGGCAGGCGGCGCCTGCGGGGCAGTAGCGACATGGCCTCCGACCAGAACTTCGTCGATTACATCGTCGACCAGCTCGATGCCGACTGCGCCGTCACGGCCAGGAAGATGTTCGGCGAATACGGGCTGTTCAGCCACGGCAAGATAGTCGCCCTGGTGTGCGACGACCGCCTGTACATCAAGCCGACTGATGGGGGGCGCACCTACATCGGCGAGCCGGTCGAGGCTCCGCCGTATCCGGGGGCCAAGAACAGCTTCCTCATCGAAGACCGGATCGACGATGGGGACTGGCTGAGCGAGTTGGTTCGCATCACCGCCAGGGAGCGGCCGGCGCCGAAACCCAGGAAGAGGAAGTCGAAACGCGAGGGGAAGTAGGGCGGGCCGGCTAGAGCCCGCACCGCTGACGCGGGGGCAACGCGGGCTCTGACGGAGTGCTCAATGCGGGCCAATCGAAAAGGCGGGCGGCCAGGTCGCACGCCCTCAGAATGGCGAGGTCGTTCTCCACGTTGGAGAGCACGACGATGGTGAGGTCGGCGTCGGGATAGTGCGCTAGATGGCTAGAGAAGCCGTCTATGCCGCCAGAGTGGTTGTAGATCGTTCGGTCGAAGAAGCTGCGCACTTGCCACCCGTAACCGTAGTCCCCCCTATACGGCGTCAGGCCTTCCCGGACGAGAGCGGGGTCGAACAGCCTACCCTCCAACATGCCCCTCGCCCACCTGAAGACGTCACCCGCGCTCGACAGCAGGCCTCCAGCGGAGTAGGCCGCGTGATCGTCGTAATCGATGTTGCGTAGACCCAGGGTCTCATCTCGTTGGTAGCCCCGGGCCCGGTCCTCCACGATGGCGTAGACGTCGTCGTAGGCCATCGTCGTCAGCTCGAGCGGCTCGAACACCCACTCCCGCAGGACAGCCTCCCACGGAGCCTCGGCCACCCGCTCGAGCAGCGCCCCCAGGAGCACGTAATTGAAGTTGCTGTAGGCGTACTCTGCACCGGGCGGCGTACCGAGCGGCTCGTTGGCCGGCAAAGAGTCCAGCACGCGGCTCAACTCCTGGAAGGTGGCCTCGACCGGCACTGACTCGAGATCGCCGAAATGGTCGGCGATCCCCGAGGTGTGAGTGAGCAGGTGCCGCACCGTGACCTCTCGCCAACTTAGAGGACACGAGGGGAGCGAGTCGCAGGGACGGGATTCGAGGGAAAGGAGCCCGCGGTCTATCGCGGCGAGCACGCCCGAGGCCGTGATGGGCTTGGTCAGCGAGCCGATGCGGAGGCGGTGGTCCGGGCGCATGGGGATCCGGTGCTCGATCTCGGCGAACCCGTACCCCTCCTCGAGAACGACGCTGTCCGCTCGGCCGATCAACACCACGCCGCTGAAACCCGCCTCCTCAGCCTCCCTCAGGTAGTCGCGCACCTCCCCCAGGTTGCCCCACGCATCGGCAGCGTTGTCCTGCAGGGCGAGGCCATGGCCGGGCACAACGACGCCCCCGGCGAGGGCGACGGCCATGCAAACCCGCGTCAGCATGAGCCCACGCCGACAACCATGTCCGCGACCAGGTCCGTGGCTTTTGCGTCGGTCATTCCCGTTCCCGTGACGATTCTCTCGGCTCCTGCGCCGGTCCAGCCGGTGGCGAGCGTGTCGACGCCGGCCTGATCGACCGATGCGGTCCACGGCATCATAATGGAGTTCGACGGGGGCGCGCACGCCGGCTCTCGCCGAGACGGGCTAGGGTCGTTGCGGCCTCTTGCACTGGAATCGCGTCGGTAGTACATACAAACACTCAATTGAGTATCGAAATCATCAAGCTAGATGACGACCATGGATCGGGATCGCAGGATCAAGGAAGACCTCTACGGGCTCTTCGCCAGCCTGGGAAAGGCCCTGTCGAGCCCGGCGCGGCTCCGCATCCTCGACGTCCTCTCGCAGAGGGAGCGCTCGGTGGAGTCCGTCGCGGAGCAGGCGGAACTGAGCGTCGCCAACGCGAGTGCGCATCTGCGCGTGCTGCATTCGGCGGGGCTCGTGCGAAGCCACCGGGAGGGGCGCTACGTGATCTACGAGCTCGCCGGCAAGGACGTTTTTCCATTCCTTCGCGCCTTCCAGTCGATGGCGCGGAGGTCCCTGGCGGAGGTGGACCGAATGGTACGTACGTTCTACGAGCGGCCCGAGGAGCTCGATCCGATCGAACCCGAGGAATTGCTGCGCCGAATCCGAGAAGACGACGTGACGGTGGTCGACGTGCGTCCCGAGGAAGAGTACCGCGCGGCTCACCTGCCCGGCGCGATCCTCGTTCCGCCCGAGGAGGTGGAGGAGAGGATCGCCGAGCTTCCTCCGGGCCGAGAGATCGTCGCGTACTGTCGCGGGCCGTACTGCCTCTACTCGGGCTCGGCCGTGGAGCGCTTGAAAGAGCGCGGCCGTCGTGCCCGCAGGCTCTCGATCGGACTCCCCGATTGGCTCGCCCGTGGACTCCCCGTCGAGACCTCTACGGCGATGGCCGGGCCATGATCGATACGCGTCGCACCATCTACCTCGACTACAACGCGTCCACCGCGCCCGACCCCGAAGTCGTGGCGGCGATGATGGACGCGCTGGCGGAGGGCGCCGGCAA
>JBDLIK010000257.1:0-5536 GCA_039714895.1 Myxococcota bacterium
CCGGACGCCCGAGCGCGCCTGCGGCTATGCGCGGGACGGCTGGATCGAGCTCGACGATCCCCGCGAGCGCGTCAGCGAGCCCGCGGCGCCCGAGGTCGGCTGACCCGTTTCCTCTTGCTTCGGACGCCCAACCCGCCGAGAATCGAGAGCGGAGCGGGGTTCCCGATGCGGCAGGCTTGGCTGATCCTGGTGCTCTTCGCAGTCGCGGCGGGCGGGCCGGCCGGTGCGGCGATCTTTCCCGGCCCCGACGAGTTCTGGTACGTCGGGAGCCAGATCGAGCCGACGCTGCGGGACGTCCGGACCAGTGGAACCCAGGTTCCCCTCGGCTTCAACAGCCTGAGCGCCCCAGTTCCGATCGGTTTCGTCTTCGAGTTCTACGGTCTGGAGTACTCGACCTTCCGGGTCTCCGCGAACGGATTCATCACGCTGGGCTCAGGTTTCCAGTCGAGCGGTTGCTGCTCGGGGCAGCCGATCCCCCGGACGGGCTCGCCGAACAACCTGATCGCGGCCTGGTGGTCTCTCTTCGGCACGGGAAACGTTCGCTTCCAGACCGTGGGGGCGCCCGGAGTCCGGGAGCTGGTCGTGGGGTTCTACGACGTTCCCCACTTCCCCACCGGCCCCACCGTGACCTGGGAGATCGTCCTTCACGAAGGCACCCACGAGATCGAGATCCAGTGCTTCACCTGTCCTTCGGACGGCCGCCTTCACAGCATCGGGATCGAGAACCTGAACGGAACGATCGGTCTCCAGGTTGCGCGCTCCACCAGCTCGCTGCCACGCATCGGGGTTCTGTTGGCTCGCAACGATCCCCCGGACTGCTCGGCCGCAGCGGCAGATCCCGAGAGCCTCTGGCCCCCCAACGGCGCCTTCGTGGAGGCGGCGGTGGTCGGCGTGGTCGACCCCGACGGCGATCCGGTGGAGATCGCCGTCGACGCCGTCTTCCAGGACGAAGCTCTCGACGAGCGCCACAGTCCCCTCCGAGGCGCCGACGCCTGGGGGATCGGCTCGGACCGTGCCCGCCTGCGCGCGGAACGCTCTGCCACCGGGGACGGACGCGTCTACCACGTGGAGTTCACGGCCCGCGATCTCCTGGGAGGCACTTGCGAGGGGAGCGTCACGGTCTGCGTTCCCCAGCGGCGAAGCGGCGGCTGTGAGGATCAGGGCCCGGAGTTCGACTCCTCGAGCCCTCCGTCTGTGCTGTCCAGCGACCCGGTGGCCGGAGCTGCCGGGGTTCCCCGCACCGCCTGGCTGCGGCTGTCGGTCGAAGGCCTGCTGCCCGCTTCTCGCTCGGTCGGGATCCGCTGCGACGGCGAGCGTGTGCCGAGCCAGGCCAGTGCGCTGGGCTCCGGGGTCCTGGTCCTCAACCCGGTGAGCGATCTCCCGGCCGGATCGTTCTGCAGCGTACGCTGGACCGGGGCGCGGGGGCCGGAGGAGTTCTTCTTCTCCACCGAGGCGGATCGCGGCTCCGGCAGCGTGCCCTACGATCGGCGGGATCCCAGCGCGGTCGCTCCGTTCCCGGATGACTACTGGCTCGTCCCCGATGCCAGCACCGCTTCCGGAAGCCGCCTCGAGTTCGACGTGGGGCCCCTGGGAGCGGGCCTGCTGGACGCCATCGTGAACTCCATCGCCGCTGCCATCTCCGATCGCGATGGCTACAGCCCGGCTCAGTCGGGCATCATCGCCCTCTCGGAGGCGGTGGACGAGGGGAACCTGCCGAAGGACGAGAGCGCCACGCTGGATCCCTTCTCGCCCATCGCCCTCTACGACATGGAGCCCGGCAGCCCGGAATTCGGCAAGAGGGTTCCTTTCCAGATGCGGATGCGCAGCGACCGCGCCCGCGACGACACCCTCGATCACTCGCTGGTGATCTTCCCCGCGAGGACCCTCGACCCGGGTGGGACCTATGCCTTCGTCGTTACGCGACGCCTCCATGCGGCGGGCGATCCCGGGAGGCCCTTCGACGGCTCGGAGTTCTTCCGGGCGGTCGCCGGGCCTCCGACCGTCGGTGAGGCTCCGGAGGTCGCACGCGCGCGGGAGTCCATCGAGCCGGTCCTGGCCTTCCTGGAGACCACCCCGGCGCTCCCGATCCCGCGGGAGGACGTGGCACTCGCCCTGCGGATCTCCGTCCGCACCGAGAGCTTCGACCCCTCGGACCTCGTGGCGATCAAGGAGGACTACCTGGCAAACCCACCCCCTCCGATCCAGATCGACAGCATCCGCCCCGGCTTCGGACGGGCTGCCTTCGTGGAGGGGACGGTGGAGCTTCCCTTCTACCTGGGTCCCGTGGGTTTCGGCAGCGTCAACCGCGATCCCGTGAGCGGAAGGCCCGTTCCGGTGGAAACCGAAGCCGTACGCTTCACCCTGACCCTGCCGTTCCAGGCCGAGACCGGGCCCGTGCCCATCGTCTTCTACGAGCACGGGCACCCGGGCAGCCCCGACGAGGTCTTCTTCGGCTTCAACGAGTTCCTGGACGACGCGGGTTACGCCATCGCCGGAATCCACGATGTGCTCAACCGGAGATTCCCGGGCAGCGACGTCGAGTTCATCCACCTGCTCGGCTTCCAGCGACTCCCGCTCTTCGACCTGCAGTCCTATGCGGACATGCTGGGCTTCCTGCGTGCCATCGAGGGTCTGGGAACCCAGAGCCTGCTTCCCGTCTTCGCGCCCGATGCGATCCCCGAGATCGATCCCGCGCGCATCCTCTTCCGCGGCATCAGCTACGGCTCTCACTACTCCCTGGCGTTCCTGCCCTTGGCGCCGGAGATCACGGCGGCCGCCTCCGTGGTCGGCGCCGGGCGCTTCTTCGAGAATACGATCCACCAGGTGGTGATCGAGGACTTCCTGACCCTGGTGCCGGGCGCCCGGCCCGGTCAGATCCTGATCGGGCTCGCCGCCGTTCAGAACGACTCGGACCGCCAGGACTCGTATTTCATGGCACGGCATCTCTACCGGGAGCGGCTCGAGGTGGCGGGGCTGGAAGGCAGCCTGCCGCCGAACCTCCTCTGGCTCGAGGGGATCGGGGACTCGCTGGTCTCCAACACCGCGACCCGTGCCGCCGCAGACGAGCTGGGCATTCCCCTGCTGCGCCCGGTTCAGCGCGCCACCCCCGTCCTCGAGGAGGCGGATGCGCCGCTCTCCGAAAACCTGGGGCCGGATCTGACGGCGGCGCACTTCCAGTACGACCCGCCCGCCACGCCCAGCTGTCGGGACCTCTTCGGCGAGTTCGAGGGCCACTTCTGCCCCCAGATCGCGCTGGAAGCCGAGGCTCAGACGCTGCACTTCTTCTCCACGGCCCTGGATCCCACTCAGGCCGCAGAGATCATCGATCCGTTCCCCATGGCGGCCCCGCTCGCCATCCAGCAGCTCGACGGAGCCGCCAAGCGCTTCGGCCCCTCGAGTGCGTCGGAGCTATCGCCGGACGGCGGTGTGGGGGACCGGCAGCGGGAGTAGAGGAGAGCTCTTCACCACGCTTCCCGCGCGAGCACCCTGGGAGGATCTTAAAACATTCAGGATTGTCTAAATGTTTACAATCCGCTACTCCCTTCCACGATGGCCCACACCTCCCCCCGACCCCGCCGCAGCCAGGCGGAACGCAGCGCGGCCACCCAGGCGAGGCTCCTCGACGCCACCATCCGCTGCCTGATCGAGCACGGGTACTCCGGCACCACCACGATCGCGGTCTGCAAGCGCGCCGGGGTCTCCCACGGCTCGCTGCTGCATCACTACGGGACGCGCGAGCGTCTGGTGGCCGCGTCCCTCGAGACGGTGTACAGGCGGCTGCGTGACCGCGTGGTCTCGCAGCTCGAGGCCCTGCCCGGGGGCGACGAGCGCATCGACGCGCTGGTGGACGTCATGTGGTCTGCGTTCGGTGCACCGGAGTTCAAGGCGGTTCTGGAGCTGTGGCTGGCCGCGGCCAGCAACCCCGGTCTCTCCTGGTCGGTGTGGCCCGAGGCGCACGCCTTCGACGCCGGCAACGTTCCCCTGGCCGAGCAGCTGTTCCCGGAAGTCGCCGCGCGGCTGCCCGACTTCTCCGTCTGGGTGAGCCTGATCTTCCAGGTGATGCAGGGGCTCGGGCTTGTGAAGGCGACCCTGCCCTCTGACGCCGAGACCGACATCCTTCGCGAGCGCACGCTCACCCTCTTCAAGGCCGTGCTGCGGAAGGCCTTCGCGGCGGATGCGGAGGGTGCGCGGGCGTGAGGCGCTCACTCCGGATCCTGCTCGGTCTCGGGTCCTTCGAGGTGGGGGCGCCGGCCGACCTGCTCTTCCTGCGCCGCGACCCGACCCACGACCTGTCAGCGCTGTTGGAGATCGAGGCCGTCCTGGCGGACGGCCGCCTGTATCGCCGCGCCGACCTCGATGCGGCGCTGGCCCGCTTCGATCGCCACTTCCACGGCTCCCTCTACGAGACCGCGATGCGCCTCGTGATGTGGGCCACGGCCTCCGGCTTCGGCCCCGAGCGTGCCCACGAGGACCCATCATGAAGATCATCCTCCTCACCACTGCCGGCCTGATCCTCGCCCTGTTTTTCGCCTGCGGGGCGGGCTCCTTCATGAGCCGCCAGTTCGAGCGCGTGAGGCGCGCCGAAGTGCCTTCCGACCCGGACACGAGCTTCGTGGAGACGCGCTCGGGGCGGACGCATGTGCTCGACGTGGGGGAGGGCGACGACGTGATTCTGCTCCTTCACGGCACGGGGCGGAGCGTCGCCGACTGGCAGGAGGGCCTTGCCGACCGCCTGGCGCGCACGCACCGTGTCATCGGCATCGACTACTACGGCCTCGGCCTCTCCGACCGTGCCCACAGCCTGCGCTACGGCATCGCCCTCTGGGCGCAGCAGGCGCTGGACGTCCTCGATGCGCTGGAGATCGAGCGGGTGACGGTGGTGGGCCACTCCGCCGGAGGCTGCGTGGCGGCGATTCTGACCGCGGACCACCCCGAACGCGTGGAGCGCGCCGTCTTCATCGGACACGGCATGGCCATGGATCCGGCGCAGATCGTTCCGATCCTCCCCGGCGTCGGAGAGATCGCCCTGGCTCGCACGGAGATATTCAGCGAGCTGTTCTCGCCCGAGCACGAGCGCCGTCTCCGCCTGGCCTACTCGATCCGCGGCACCCGCGCGGCGCTGCTCACGTACATCCGGCGCCAGTACAGCATCGACGGACTGCGTCTGATCACCGGCACCTACGAGAAGATCGAGCGGCCGGTTCTCCAAGTGCACGGCACCGAGGACACCTCCATCCCCATCGCCGCCGCCCGCCGCCTCACCCCCCGGCTTCGCGACGTCCGCTTCGTGCCCTTCGAGGGTGTGGGGCACGACGTCCACGTGGAGGCCCCGGAGCGACTCACGGCGGCCATCGAGGAGTTCGAGGCCGAAACCCGCGGCTGACGTCGGCCAGGGGCGGGTACCGGTGTGGAGTCGCGAGCCGCCCCGCTGCGAATGTAGGTCTCAGCGCACCCCCAGCACGGGCATCGCGACGGCATAGGTGAAGAGCGTGATCAGGGCGATGCCGATGGCGTTGAGCCAGAAGCCGGCCCGCAC
>JBDLIK010000258.1:0-5508 GCA_039714895.1 Myxococcota bacterium
CTTCGCAGCGCATCACGCACCGGAAGCGGCTCGCGGACGTGGCGGACGAGCTCGAGGTCCTCTACCGGGTGAGCGCCGCCCTCGGCGAGCAGCGCGGCCCCATGCTCTTCCAGCTGCCTCCCTTCCTGCGCAAGGACCTTCCGCGCCTGCTCGAGTTCCTCGGGCAGCTTCCCGAGGACCCCCTTGCGGCCGTGGAGTTCCGTCACGCCTCGTGGCTCGAGGACGAGGTCTTCGAGGCGCTCCGCGCGCACGGGGTCGCCCTGTGCGTGGCCGATGCGGGTGCGGAGACGGACGCACCGCTGGTGGCCACGGCGCCTTTCGGGTACCTGCGCCTGCGCCGCTCCTGCTACCCGGCCGCCGACCTCGAACGCTGGGCGGGCGCCGTGCGAGCCGCGGGCTGGGAGCAGGCCTACGTGTTCTTCAAGCACGAGGATGCGGGAGCCGGGCCGGCGCTCGCCGCCCAGTTCCGGAGTCTGTTCGAGGCGCGCAGGCCCCGCCGCACGGGACCCGCGCTCGCGCGAACCGGCTCCGGGACGGCCTCCTAGGTCCCGATGCGCGTGCAAGCGCGGGCGCCCTTCGCCGGGGCGCTGCTGCTTCTGGCCGGCCCGGCGCTCGGTTGTGCACCCGCACCGCCGACCGGGGAGCTCGTGCTGGTGGCGACGATTGCTCCGCTCGCGCTCGTGGCGGGCGAGCTCGGTGCGGGGCGGGTCCGGGTCGAGACCCTGGTCCCGGCGGGTGCAACTCCGCACGCCTTCGAGCCGCGGCCGTCGGATGCGGCGCGGCTCGCCGAGGCTGGAGCGCTGCTGCGCGTGGGGGCCGGCCTCGACGACTGGACCGACTCCCTGCTGGCCGCGGCCCCCGGGGCTCGGGTGCTGACGCTGGCGGAGATCCCCGGCCTGCTGGAAGAGGACCCGGACTCGCCCGACGCGCCGGATCCCCACGTGTGGCTCGACCCGCTCCGAGTGCGCGACTTCGTGGCCCCGGCGCTCGTCGCCCTGCTGGTCGCCCTCGATCCCGCCGGGGCGCCGCGCTACACCGAGCAGCTCGCGGACTTCCAGCAGCGGCTGGACGCCCTCGACCGGGAGCTCCGCGGCTGGCTCGAGGCGGGGGCGCGGCCTCGTTACGTGGCCCTTCACCCCGGCTGGCGCTACTTCGCTGCCCGCTACGGACTCGAGGAGATCGGCACCGTTCAGACCCTGGCCCTCGAAGAGCCGACTCCGCGCTCGCTGGCCGCGCTGCTCGATGCAGCTCGCCGGGAGCGGCCCGAGGTGTTGATCGTCGAACCCCAGCTCGACCCCCGGATCACCGAGCTGCTGGCGGAGGCCCTCGGTACGACCGCGCTGCGACTGGATCCCCTCGGCGACCCCCGAAACCCGACCCGCGGGAGCTACACCGCCCTGATCCGAGCCGCCGCCCAGGGGCTGGCGGACGTCGGAACCCCGTGAGCGCGTCGACGCCTCGCGCACTGGAAAGCCCCTGCGTCCGACTGGAGGGCGTCTGGGTGGAACGGGATGGCGAGCCCGTCCTGGAGGACCTGAGCTTCCAGATCGCGGAGGGCCAGTTCGTAGGGATCGTGGGGCCCAACGGAGCTGGCAAGACCACCCTGCTGCGGATGCTCCTCGGCCTGGTCCCGGCGAGTGCGGGCACCGCCCGGGTGCTGGGCCAGCCCCCGGGCCGCCTGCCACCGGCCGCAGGGGTCGGCTACGTGCCCCAGCGCTCGTCCAGCCCCTCGGGCTTCCCCGCCACGGTGCGCGACGTCGTCGGTCTGGGGCTGCTGCGGACCCTCGGCGTTCTGCGCCGCCCGGATGCCCGGGCCCGCAGGAGGGTCGAGGAAAGCCTGGAGCGCGTCGGCCTCGGGGCGCTTCGCGATCGTCCGATCGGACGACTCTCGGGGGGTGAGCAGCGCAGGGTCCTGCTCGCCCAGGCCCTCGCGGCCGGATCGCGCCTGCTGCTCCTCGACGAACCGACCATTGGCCTCGATCTTCCGGCGGAGCACGAATTCTACGCCCTGCTGCGACGGCTCCAGGCCGAGCTCTCTCTCACCATCCTCGCCGTCTCCCACGACCTGGTGGCCCTGGCGGGACAGGCTGACAGCCTGCTCTGCATCAACCGACGCATGCACGTCCACGGAAACCCCGAGGAGGTCGTGCACAGCCACGCCATCCGCGAGGCCTACAGCTGCGAGTTCGACTTCCTGGCCGGCGAGCTCGCCCACCATGGCAGTCACGGCCCCTGATGCTCGAGTACGCCTTCATGCAGCGGGCGCTGCTGGCCGCGGTCCTGGTGGGTGTCGTCTGCGGGGTGCTGGGCTTCTTCGTGGTGCTGCGCCGGCTCGCCTTCGTGGGGATGGGCATCTCCCACTCGGCGCTGGGGGGAGTCGCCCTGGGTCTTCTGCTCGGGGTGGATCCGCTCCTTGCGGGCGGGGTGTTCGCGGTGGGAGTCGCCGTGGCCATCGCCTTCGCCACCGCCCGCACCCGCCTGACCGAGGACGCCGTGATCGGTGTACTCCTCTCCGGAGCCATGGCCGTCGGCCTGGTCCTGATGAGCCTGCGCCGTGGCGGGTCCGGAGATCTCTTCGGCTACCTCTTCGGCAACGTACTCACCGTCTCCGGCCCGGACCTGTGGCTCCTCGCCGGCGCCGGCGCCGCCGTGCTCCTGCTGCTCGCTCTGCGCTTCGGGGACCTGCTCTTCGTCGCCTTCGACCCGGAGGCCGCCCGGGCCTACGGCCACCCTGTGCTTCTTCTCGACACCCTGCTGCTCGTGCTGCTGGCCGTTACGGTGGTGATCGGCACGCGGTTGGTGGGGTTGCTGCTGGTGCAGGCGCTCCTGGTGGTTCCCGCCGCCACCGCCGCCCTCTGGGGCGCCAACTTCCGGAGTCAGCTCGTCCTCGGCGCCGCGCTCGGCGCGGGATCCGGCGTGCTGGGCCTCGCCCTCGCCTACCAGCTCGATCTCGCCGCGGGCGCCAGCATTGCGCTGGTGGCCGTGGCCGGCTTCGGGGGCTCGCTGGCCCTGCGCCGGGCGCCTGCCTGAGCGGAGCCGCTGCTACCCTGGCCGACGGTGGGGGATCTGGACCGGCGCCTGCTCCGTCGTCGCGAGCTTCTGGGGCTCGCGTGGCGCAGTACGCTCGGCCTCGGTCTGCTTGGCTGCGGACCGGAGCGCGAGTACCAGCCCAAGGACGCAGCCCGTCTCGCCGAGCAGCGGCTGCGCGAGCGCATGCAGGCCGGCCGGGGCCCGTTCGGCTCTCTGCGCTTCCGGGGCTATCGGGGCCTCGCGGAGCTTCCCTGGTTCGAGATCAGCCCCGAAGGACGGCTGCGCCTGGTGGGGGACGCCGCCGGTGCCATCGACCTCCACGCCCACCTGGGAATGGCGCTCCTCTTCGCGCCGGATCTCGACCTCCAGGCCCGGAGCCCCCGCGTTCAGCACATGCTCGACTGCGACGGCCTGCCGGGGGGCTGCGAGCTCGATCTCGACGTGTACGTGAACGACAACTTCGGAGACGAGGCCTTCACCGGCCTGCGGCGCACGCTGATCGAGCAGTTCCTGTGGGGAAGTGACCAGGCGCAGACCCACACCATCCCGAACCTGCTGGACGAGATGGACGCCATGGGCATTGCGAAGGCGGCCATCCTTCCCATCGCCTTCGGGCTGCCCTTCGGCGACGCCCTCACCGAGCAGTGGATGGAAGCCATCCGGGTGAGCGGCGCCGGGGCGCGGCTGCTGCCGGGGGCCTCGGTCCACCCCCGCGATCCCGACAAGATCGCCCGGCTGCGTGGCTACGCCGCCGCCGGCGCCCGCATCGTGAAGCTCCATCCGGCCGGCCAGCGTTTCTATGCGGACGAACCCGTGGCCATGGAGATCTACGCGGAGTGCCAACGGATGCGGCTCCCCGTCTTCTTTCACGCGGGCCGCGCGGGGATCGAGCCCGAGGCGGGGCTCAACTACAACCTGCTGCGTCACATGCGCGGCGCGCTCTCCGCCTTCCCGCGCCTGCAATTCGTGCTCGGGCACGCCGGCGCCCGGGACATCGCCGAGGCGATCCCCCTGGCCCGACGCCACGACAACGTCTGGCTGGGCACCCACGGTCAGGGCGCGACCCAGCTGGCCCGTCTGATGCGCGAGGTGGGGGCCGAGAAGCTGGTGTTCGGCAGCGACTGGCCCTGGTACCACCTGGGTGCATCGCTCGCCAAGGTCCTGATCGTGACCGAGGGGCAGCCCGAAGCGCGCCAGGCGATCCTGCGCGGCAACGCCGAGCGCCTGCTGGCCGCCGCCCCAGGGCCTGGCTCCTCCGACGTCTGATGGCCGCCACCCCTCTCGGCAACCGCGTGACGTCCGGGGATCCGGGAAGCGACGAGATCCTGTCCCGCTTCCTCGACTGGGTGGCGGAAACCGGCCTCGAGCCCTACCCCTCCCAGGAGGACGCCCTGCTCGAGCTGATGCAGGACCATCACGTCGTCCTCGGCACCCCCACCGGCTCGGGCAAGTCCCTGGTGGCCCTGGGGCTGCACTTCAAGGCCCGCTGCGAGGGACGCCGATCCTTCTACACCGCGCCCACCAAGGCCCTGGCGAACGAGAAGTTCTTCGCGCTCTGCGAGGACCTCGGCGCGGAGCACGTCGGCATGCTCACCGGGGATGCGAGCATCAATCGCGATGCACCGTTGCTTTGCTGCACCGCCGAGGTGCTGGCCAACATGGCGCTGCGCGAGGGTCCCGCCCTCGACGCCCCCTACGTGGTCATGGACGAGTTCCACTACTACGGGGATCGCGCCCGGGGGTCCGCCTGGCAGATCCCCCTGCTGACCCTCCGGGACACGCTGTTCCTGCTCATGTCCGCGACCCTCGGCAACCCGGCTCGGATCGCCGAGCGCCTCGAGCGCGACACCGGACGTCCGGTGGCGACCGTCTTCTCGGACCAGCGACCCGTACCGCTGGACTTCGACTACCGCGAAACCCCGATGCAGGAGACGGTGGAGGCCCTGCTCGAGGCGCAGCGCGCACCGCTTTACATCGTGCACTTCACCCAGCGCGAGTGCGCCGAACAGGCCCAGGGTCTCGTCAGCGCGCGCATCGCCAGCGGCGGGCAGCGACGGGAGATTGCCCGGGCGCTCGAGGGGGTGGCCTTCGACACCCCCTACGGCCGGGACGTGCAGCGCTTTCTCCGGGCCGGAGTCGGGATCCATCACCCGCCCGCCCTCGAGGACGATGTGCTCATGCCACCAGGGCGAGGGTTGACCGGGGCGCAGAACCGACACCAGCTCCACGTAGGAACCGTCGGCGAAGGCGAGCTGGGACATGTGGGTGATGCCGTTGGAGTGCAGGCCACCGTAGTCGGCCGCGAGCCCCACGGATGCGAAGGCGCTGGCGAGGGCCGGCACCTGCGGTGTGCCGCTGCCGTCGGCGACCTTCTTCCTGATGATCGTGCCCGGCTTTCTCGACGGTGGGCCGCAGGCGTTTATCTATGCCGACTGCGCGCTCAACGTCGCCCCCGACGCCACCGGACTCGCGGATATC
>JBDLIK010000259.1:0-5504 GCA_039714895.1 Myxococcota bacterium
CACGACCTCGCTGACGCGCACGGGCGCCACGCCATAGTCGGCCTCGAACTCGAGGTGGCGCAGGACCGTCGCGCTCGGCCGGTCGTAGTTCACGATGGTCGACCCGGCCGCCTGGCTGTTCGGGATGACCGTCAGGTTGCCGGGCAGGCTCAGGATGCTGACCGAGCGCCAGTCGATGTCCATGACGGTACCCTCGACGTCGCCCACGATCACCGAGTCGCCGGGCTCGAAGGGCCGCGAGAAGTTGAGGGCGATGCCCGCAAAGAGCTCGCCGAGCGTGGGCTGGGCGGAGTAGCCGATCAAGAACACGAGCACGCCGGAAGCGGCGGCGACTCCCGTGATCGGCTTCTCGTAGACGAAGTACAGGACGACCATGATCGCCACCAGGTAGAGGAAGGCGGAGACCAGATTCGTGAGGAGCCTGGGGACCGCGGGCTTGCCCCCGACCAGCAGCACGCCGTGCCAGACCCAGCGCCGGAGAGCGGCGTTCGCCGTGTAGGCCGCCGTGATCCACCAGCAGGTGGCGGCCCCATGGAGGAGCGCAGGACGACTCGCCAGGGGATCGAGGAAGTCACCCCAGCCCGCTCGGAGCGTCAGGTAGGCGGTGCCGAAGAAGACGAGCAGCAGGACGCCGAAGCGAAGCGCCGCTCGCCTGCCCCCGAACAGCCGGCTCAGCACCGCGAAGACGAGGGCCGCCCCGGCAGCGAGGAGGACCCAGGGGCCCAGAGACTCCATCCACGCTGCCATGCGATGCGTCGGCTCCGCCCGCCCTCCCCCACGCGCCCTGCGACCGTAGTCCGGTGGCGAGGACCATGCACGCTCGCCGCCTGCGGCACGGCGGCCTGGGACGCCAATGCGACCGGATCCCCCTAGGGCTAACCCCCCCAATCGGTGATCGAAGCTGCCGGGGCACTTGGATCCGGGTTCGGGCGACAGTACGGACGGCTCGCCTGGTGCTCCGACCGGAGGCCCTTCTGAGGCCGCGCGCGTTCCGACTCGCCGGGGGGGCGCAGGATCTCTGACCTGCCCCCTCCACATGGCCCGATCTTGTGGCCGGCGACCATTGGGAACGTCTACCAGAGGAGAGGCCCGATGCTGGGAGCGCTGGCCGGCGGGTCGAGGGAGAGGATTGGAGCCCTCGATTTGCCGGTGTATCCCGAGGGACCCCTCGAGTAGCGGCACGCTTCACTTGCGGGACCGCGACCGGATGGGCGAGAGTCTCTCCAGATGGGCGGTGGGGGTAGCCGTACATCTGCGCTCGCACGGCGCTCCGGAACATCTCGGGCCCGCTCCGGGCGGCCGGGCAGCCCTGCTGCCGCCTCGCGCTGGCCGGCAGCCAGCGCGCAACCGACACAGTTACTGGCACACCTGGCGCTGTGCACTGGCACAGCAGCACAGGAAGTCGTCGGGCGCAGGCGTCTAAGGCCTTGAATTTGGGTGAAGGGGGTTGGGTTCCCGGGACCCGGGAGCCAGCTGGCGGCTGAACCAGCCACCGGTCCAGGCGTCGAGCCCAGCGCCGAGCTCGGTGGCGCGGACTCGGAGCTTCTCGGTGCCGGCCGGGTCGTCCGCGCGCGTCTCCAGGTCGAGGATCACGCGGACCCGCTCGAAGTAGAGCTGGTTGACCTGGTCGAGGACGTCATCGCGCAGCTCGACCACTTCGCGAGCCTCGCGGGAGACGTCGATCTGCTCGGGATGGAAAGCCAGGTCCCCGAAGTCCCAGGACAGCACCAGCCCGGCCCCGTAATCACGGGTGCGATCGACGTCGAGATCGTAGAGCTGGTGCAGCGCGCCGGAGCTGAAGATCTGATCGCCCTCACGGGACCGGATGCGCCGCTGCTCTCCCGCCAGCCGCACCTCGAGCTCCGGCAGCCAGCCCCGCCGGCGCAGGCCTTCGCGCATCCTGCGGATCTCGCGGGTGTCGAGGTCGAGATAGGCAAGGGCCGCGCGCTGGACGGCACCGACGGGGGGACCGACCGCCGGGGCATCCGCGGGAAGGCCGGCCGGGGGACGCCCGGCTGGCTGTGGCTCCTGGACAGTCCCCACCAGCAGACCCGAGCGCGTGGCCGCGTAGAGCTGCGAGCCGCGGACCGCCAGCGCCCGTGCGGAAGATCGGGCGGCCGGGCCCGTCGTGCGACGCCACGGCCCTTCGGGCCGCTCGGCCCGGACGAGTCCGCGTTCGGTGGCGATCCACAGCGAGCCCGCCGCCGGCACGATGCGGTGGGGCTCGGCACCTGGCGGTAGCGCCGGACGCAGGACCCGCCAATCCGAGCCTTTCGAAGCGCTGACCAGCAGCGCATCGTCCGTGAGAGCGAGCACGCGGTCCCCCGAGAGAGTCACGTCGCGTACTGCGCGGCCGACCTGGCCCGGGAAGGGACCCTCGCGTTGCGCGGAGACCACCCGGCCGTCCGATCCGAGCTCGGTACGCCAGAGCTCACCCCGGACCACCACGAAGAGCAGCGGATGCGGCTCGGCGGGCCCGAAGGCCACCGCCTGCGCGGGCCCGAGGGGCACGCCGGCATCGACGCGGTGCCAGCGTGCGCCGTCGGAGGACACGTAGGCGCCGCCTCCGGTGGCGACGGCGACCCGACCGGCTCGTGTGGCGAGGCGCATGCCATCCCGAGCACCGGGTCCGGGGGTGCGGTCCGACACCCGACCCTCTGCATCGAGGTGGAAGAGTCCGCGCCCGGTCGCCGCCAGCAGGGTGCCGTCGGGCAGGAACACGATGTCTCGCACGGGGCCCCGGTGCACCCGGCGAACCAGGGTGCCGAGGTCGGAACCCAGCAGCACGCCTCGTTCGTCCCCCAGCGCCACGCGCTCGCCAGCCGCGTCCACGGCGAGGGCCTCGAACCCTCCCGACCCCGGCACGCCGGGGGCCGCCACCCATTGGACCGGGCGAGATTGGACCGGGCGAGATTGGACCGGGCGAGGCGCCGGCCCCTCCTGCGCGAGCGCTGACAGCGGCGCCAGCAGCAGCACCACGAGGGGAAGGGGGGCGCGCATGCGGGAGACGAGAGCAAGACACGTGCCACGTCCGAAGCCAGCAGACGAGGTCTCGACGCCGCCCCGTGAACCCGACGCCTCTCGCCGGGTCGCCCCGTGGGTCACGGAGCGGACCCGGCGGGGCTGCGGGCCTTGCCCGCAGCCCGCGCAGCCCGCTTGACGCGCACCAGGCTCTTCTCGACACTCGCGCCCATGGCTCGCCGAATCTGCTTATGCGCGGGGCTCGCGGCTTCGGCTCTGCTGCTCGCGCCCCTGTCCTCTCCCGGCGAGGAAGAGCCGAAGCGGCCGACCATCTACAAGTGGGTCGATACCAACGGGATCGCCCACTACACCACGGATCCGGACGACATCCCTCAGGAGCTGCGCAACCGCCTCGAGTCGCTCCGCCGGGAGCGGCGAGCGCAACCCGAGCCGACCGCGGTCGATCCCGACGACCCCTGGCGGGAGGTGAGTGTCGAGAGTCCTGACGATCTGTGGGTCGTGCGGGACACCGTCGGCGCGACGCAGCGGGCGGAAGACCTGTCACCCTACGGAGAGGAGAACGGGATCGACCCCGACGAGGAGCAGCGCCAGGCCCAGCTGCGTCTCCTCGACCAGCAGATCGCGGAGCTACAGGCCAGGATTGCTGTGGACGAGAGCCTCCTCAAGGACTGGATCGCCGACCCCGGTCTCGACCCGGTGGGGGCGGCCAGCGACGAGCGGTTCCGGGAGATTGCGCTGCGCCTGCCGCACCTCCACGGCGACCTCGCCGCGCTGGAAGCGGAGCGGCGCACCATGGGCGGCGAGCCCGAAGACGCGGCACCCTAGGGGACATGACAGCCGCGGGCGATCGCGCAGGCCCGGTCGTGGCGCTGGCCGGTGGCGTGGGGGCGGCCTGCTTCCTCCGCGGGCTGGTGCGGGCGGTGCCGCCCGAGCAGGTCGTCGCCATCGTCAACACCGGGGACGACCGCGTCTTCTACGGCGTTCAGGTCTGTCCGGACCTCGACATCGTGACCTACACCCTGGCCGGACGCGTATCCGAGCGAGGCTACGGGATCGCGGGGGATAGCTTCGCGGTGGTGGACGCGCTCGGCGCCCTGGGCCACGAGACCTGGTTCCGCCTGGGCGACCGGGACCTCGCGACCTGCCTGCATCGCACCATGGCCCTCGCCGAGGGAGCGGGCCTCGCCTCGGTGACCGACGAGATTCGTCGGGCGCTCGGCGTCCCGGCGCGCATCCTGCCCATGTCGGAGGACCCCTGTCCTACCTTCGTGGACCTGTCGGGCGGGCGCCGGGAGCATTTCGAGGAGTATCTGGCCCGAGACGGTGCCCCGGACGACGTCACCGGCGTGGACCTCACGATGGCCAAGGCGGCGTTCCCCGCTCCGGGCGTGATCGAAGCGATCGCCGAAGCCCGCGTCATCCTGATCTGTCCCAGCAACCCCGTCGTCTCCATCGGACCGATCCTGGCCCTCCCGGGTGTCCAGGAAGCCATCACCGAGTCGCCCGCGCCGGTGGTGGCCATCTCTCCCATCATCGCCGGCCGACCGGTGAAGGGCCCGGCCGATCGCCTGCTACGGGCCATCGGCGTGGAGGTCTCGGCCCGCGGCGTGGCATCCTTCTACGCCGATCTGGTGGACGGCTTCGTGCTCGATCGACGCGACGCGGAGCAGGCCGTCGACGTGGAGGCTCTCTCCCTGCGCTGTGCGGCGGTGGAGACGCTGATGCGCACGCCGCAGGTCTCCGAAGCCCTGGCCCGGGCCTCCCTCGAGCTCGCCTTCGCCGGGGCATGAGCGTCGCTCTCGTTCCGGTGAAGCGGCTGCGCTCGGGCAAGTCGCGCCTGGTGGCGGACTTCGGCCGTGGCACCGTGGAGAAGCTCACCCTCGCCATGCTGGAAGATCTCGTGGAGGCGCTGTCCGGGGTCCGGGAGGTGGAACGCATCGCCGTCGTCACCCCGGACGCCGCGGTGGCCCGGGCCGCGGGCGCCTTCGGCGCCGATCCGCTGCTGCAGAGAGTTCCGGGTCTCAACCCCTCTCTCGACGCCGCCGCCGCCCGGCTGGCCAAGGAGGGCACGCGCGAGCTCCTGGTGATGCTGGGAGACGTGGCGGGAGCGCTCCCGGAAGAAATCGGCGAGCTGTTCGCCGCCCTCCGGGAGCTCGGCGGTTCCGGGGTCGTGCTGGCTCCGGCGCGCGACGGCGGCACCGGAGCCTTGCTGCGCGCCCCCCACGACGCGATCCCCAGCCGCTTTGGACCCGAAAGCGCCGAGTCCCATCGGGAGCTGGCGGCCCTGGCGGGCGTGGACTTCCGCGAGCTCGCCCTCCCCTCCCTGTCCGTGGACCTCGATTGTCGAGACGACATCGACGCGTTCCTGGCGCAGCCGGGGGGCGGGCCGCGTACCCGCGCTCTCCTCCACGGCCTGGGTCTGGGACCGGGCGCGTGAGCCCCGCCGGTCTACACCTGACGGCCCTCGAGGGCGTTCCCCTGGTTCAGCCGGGGGACGACCTCGCGTCGCTCCTGAAGGACGG
>JBDLIK010000260.1:0-5499 GCA_039714895.1 Myxococcota bacterium
CTCTCGGCCTTTCGGGTGCACCCCTACCAGACGCCCCGGGGCTGCGTGGTCACCTACTTTCCGGAGACGAACGCGCTGGTCCCCGTGGGCCACCGCTCGGAGAAGAGCCTGACCCCGGCCTTCAAATCCACCGCCATCCGCGTGCAGGCGACGCTACTCTTGTGAGTTCGCCCGTGACGGCGAGGCGAAGGCTGGAGGAAGACGTGGAGGGCCCCCAGGGTCGACTGCTCGTCACCGGTGCCAACGGTCATCTCGGTCGCAGGCTCATCGAGCGCGTGCTCCGCGAGGATCGGGCGCCCGGTGTGGAGGCCGTGGTGCGCTCGGACCGTGCCGCGGCGGTGCTCGAGCCCTTGCGCGCCCTCGGAGAGCTTCGCATCCACATCGTGGACCCCGGCGACGCCGACGCGCTCACGTCGGTGGGGCGCGGCTGCACCCATGCCATCCACCTGATCGGGATCCTCAAGCAGGGCCCAGGCACACGATACGCAGACGCCCACGAAGGCACCTGCTCTGCGCTGGCTCGAGCGGCCGAGAAGAACGCCTTCCGCCGGATCGTCTACCTGAGCATCCTGGGTGCTTCCGTCGACTCGAAGAACGCCTGTCTCGCCTCCAAGGCGCGCGCCGAGCAGATCCTGCTGGAGGCCCCCGTTCCCACGGTGGTGCTTCGCGTCCCGATGGTGCTGGGAGGCGAGGAGCCCGGTGCTCGAGCAATCCGCGCCCAGGCCCGTGCGGGGCTGGTACCGCTGGTGCGAGGCGGGCGCAGCCGCGAGCAACCCATCGATGCCGACGACGTGACCCAAGCCATCCTTCGCGGCCTCTCCCTGCCCGGACTCGGACCGGAGATCCTGGCGCTGGCGGGACCCGAGAGCCTGCCTCGCCGGGAGCTCCTCGAACGCGCGGCCGCCCTCACAGGCGGAAGGCCCCGGGTGGTCGCCCTGCCCCTGTGGCTCGCCTGGCTGTTCGCCGGCGCCTCGGAGCTCGTCCTGGCGAGCCCACCGCTCACCCGGGCAATGCTCGGCGTGCTGGAACAGGACGACGACGTCGATCCCGGCCAGGCCTGCGCCCGGCTCGAGCTCGAGCTCACGCCCCTCGACGAGACCCTGCGGCGCTGCCTCGTGGACGGCGCCCGACAGTGATGGAGGCCGAAGCTCCGACGCGCCGGTCGCTGCGTGGATCGCTCCTGCACGCGCTTCCCTGGGCCATCGCCGCGGCCTGCTTCGCCTACCTGTACTGGCGCCTGTCGGGGGCCGCGGCGCGAGAGGGAACGACCCTGGTGCCCTACATGGGGGCGGTCTTCCGGTCCGTCGCCTGGGACCGTTGGCTCCTGCTGATGATCCCGTACTCGATCTTCTTCTTCCTGGTGGACTCGCTGGTGGTGTGGCGGGTGGTGGGCTGGTTCAACGCTCGCGTCCCCTATCTCGACATCCTGCCCGTGCGAGCCAGCACCTACATCCTCTCGATCCTGAACGAACAGGTGGGGAAGGGAGCCATCGCCCTCTACCTGAACCGGCGCGATGGCGTGCCCGGCTGGCAGATCGGCTCGAGCATGCTGTTCATCATGGTCTGCGAGTTCTACTACCTCCTGGCCTGGGCCACCCTGGGTGTGGCGTTGCGCTGGGAGCAGCTGCCGGCGGTCTTCCATGCGGTCCCCTGGCTTGCCGCCCTCGCGTTCTCGTTGCTCGGAGTGCTGATCCTCTATTTCCGAGGAGCGATTCTTCCCGAGTCGAAGCTGCGCGATCGGCAGCTCCTCCACTCCTTCCGGCGGGCGCGGCTGGGCCACTACCTGGGCGTGATCCTGCTGCGCTCCCCCGCGCTCCTCGCGGCTGTACTCGTCTACACCCAGGCGCTGGCGCTCTTCGGAGTGACGGTGTCCGCGGCCGAGATGCTCGGGGTTCTGCCGGTGATCTTCTTCGGTGCGGCGGTGCCCGGCCCGTTCCGCACCGTGGCCATCGCCATGTGGGTGACGCTGTTCCCGGAGAAGGCAGGCTCCATGGCGACCTTCGGTCTGGTGCAGCACAACTTCTTCATCTTCTTCAACGCGGCGATCGGACTGGTCTTCCTGCGACGAGCGAATCGGGAGATCTTCGGCACGCCGCGTCCGCAGCCCTCAGCCTGAAGATTGCCGACGGTGGCGCCGCCAGGCGAGGGCCCGGTCGGTCATGGACACGAGGGTGCTCGCCACCAGCAGCCAGCCCAGGACCTGCACGACCCACCCCGGCGGCCAGCCGAGACCGAGGGCGTCGCGCACCACCGGGATGCCGAGCAGCACGAAGTAGGCGATGCCGTTCCAGCGGCCGAGCCGGCTCGCTCGCAGCGGCCCGTCGCCCAGCGGTCTGCGCCTGGCGGAGCGCGAGTCGAGGACGTACTGGCCGAAGGCCGCCGCCACCAACCAGGGCAATGCCCCGGGCACGACGCCCTGGTGGGCGAGCGCACCGAGACCCGCACTCACGAACAGCGCGTCGGTGGCGTGGTCGAGCAGGGCACCGAGTCGGGTGGCCTCGCCATAGCGACGGGCGACGCGTCCGTCGGCCAGGTCCGTGACCACCGCCAGGGCAAAGAGCCCTGCGGCCACCAGCGGCGCGTCCCGCAGGATCGCCAGCACCAGCAGCGGCGCACTCGCCGCCCGGGCCATCGTGAGCGCGTTGGCGCGGCTGAGCCAGGCGGGACGCGGCATTGGCGGCAGGGTACCCCCGGTGGGTCGATGCCCTTTCGGGCATCTGAGCGTTCTCCTAGTCTACGCCGCCGCCAGCGTCGGGGACGGGAGGAGACGAGTGCGGGTGCGGGGACTGGCAGCGGCCGCGGCCTTGCTCCTCGCTACCGGCTGCGGGGAGGAGACGGTGTCGGGCGATCCGGCGGTGGAACGCGGCCGAGGCGTCTACCTCTCCATCTGCACCGCCTGCCACAACGCCGACCCCACCCGGGAGGGCTCCCAGGGACCCCCCGTGGCGGGCGCGTCTCTGGAACTGCTCGAGGCCAGGGTCCTGCGCCGCGAGTACCCGCCGGGCTACACCCCGCAGCGAACCTCGGATCTCATGCCCGCCTTCCCCCAGCTCGCCGACCACCTCGGCGATCTGCACGCCTTCCTGGCCGCGGCGGCCGACAGCACGCGCTGAGGTCTGAAGGGCGCCCGAGAGCTAGAGCAGCACCGAGGCGCCCAGCAGGAGCAGCACCCAGAGGCCAAGACCCATGTGGATGGTGCCGGAGACGGTGCCGAGGGGCTTGGCGAGGCCGGTGCCGGGCTTCGCGACGAGGGCGTTCACCTCCACCGCTCCGATCAGAACCAGCGCCACGATCCAGTACGGACCGACCCCCTGTCCGGGCGCGGGGTAGAGGGAGGTGAAGTGGGTCGCCGAAGCCATGAAGAAGAGCATGGGGATCGAGAAGAGCGTGTTGGTGCGCGACGCCAGCCCGGCCCTCGCCCCGCTGGCCGCGGCGTTGGGAATCGCCTCCCCTCCCCCGGCCACCTGCTCGGCGGAGGCGATCACCACCTTCTGCGCGGGCCAGATCACGAACCAGACGTTCGCCCACATGAGGGTCCCCATGAGGCCGCCGGTGAGGATCAGGGTCATGTACCCGCTGCTGAGCGGAACGCTGTCGTGTCCGAGCTTCGTCAGCACGACGAGCCAGCCGGTGAGGAACGTGAACATGGCGCCCCAGCGGAACCACCACAGGGCATTCGGGACGAGCCCGCGGATCATGGCGCTGCGTGCCTGGCCGCCGAGGTCGGTGGCGAAGAACGGCGTCTGGATGAAGTTGAAGTAGTAGAGCACCCCGATCCAGGTGATCCCCGCCAGGAAGTGCATCCACCGCAGGAGGACGTACCAGCCTTCCATGCTGAAGAGTTCCATGAGGGTCCCTCCTTCGCCTCGCTCCACCTCGCGGCGCTGACGTCCGCGATCCCCTGACTGCGAGCGCCGAACATTCTACCGGCTCTGCCGGCCGATGCGGGGAACTTTCCCCAGGACCGGAAGCTGGATCAGCCTCCATTCGGATCGTCCGCGAAGCGCCGGATGCGGGTTGCGATTTCCCCCCAGCCCAGGCGGCTGAACAGCCTCTTCACCTGCCCGCGGTCGGCACCCCGGTAGCGCAGCGCCTCGGGATCCGAGTCGAGATCGGGGACGTCCCGGCGCACCGTCGCCAGATCCCGCGTCCGAAGCGCACGCTCGCGATGCTCGGCGAGGGCCGCAGCCAGGCGGGCCGCTCCCCGGATGCCCACCTCCGCCCACGCCTTCGCATCCTCCGGCGGGGGTACGTCGTCGAGGGCGCCGAAGCACTCCAGGATGGCGGCAGCGCTGCGGGGCCCGATGCCCGGCACGCCCGGTAGGTTGTCCACGGCGTCGCCCACCAGACCGAGGTAGTCGGGAATGCGCGCGGGCGGCACCCCGAACTTCTCGCGCACACCCGCCGCGTCCAGCGTGCGTCCGCGAGCGAAGTCCAGGTGCACGACCCTTCCGTCTTCGGTCACGAGCTGGGCGAGGTCCTTGTCGGAGCTCATCACCACGACCGAGGCCGAATGGGCCAGCAGCCCCGTGCACAGGGTGCCGATCACATCATCCGCCTCGAAGTCCGGGACCGAGAAGCTGGCGATGCCAAGCGCCCGGCTCGCCCGCAGGCAGAGCTCGAACTGGGGCTCGAGGTCGGCGGGCGCCTCGGTGCGGCCCGCCTTGTAGTCCAGCTCGAGACGGTTGCGGAAGGAGACCAGAGAGTGGTCGAAGCAGCAGGCGAGATGGGTCGGCTCGAGCTCGGCCAGAATGCGCAGCAGCGTGTTCGTGAACCCATACGCCGCGTGGGTCGGCGTGCCGTCGGGTGCCTGCATCTCGGGCAGCGCGTGATAGGCGCGGAAGATGTAGACGTGGGCGTCGATCAGGTGGACCCGCGGGCCCAAGACTACCGACGCTCCTCCAGGACCGCATTGGCGGCCACGTCGGCGGCCTTGTCCAGCGCCACGCTGCGGGTGCTCCCATCCAGCCGACGGGTGAGCTCGACCTTCCCATCCTGCAAGCCCTTGGGCCCGACGGTGAGGCGATAGGGGATCCCCACGAGCTCCGCGTCCTTGAACTTGACCCCGGGCCGCTCGTCGCGATCGTCCAGGATCGCCTCGATCCCCTCCTCGACGAGGTTGTGGTGCAGCCGCTCTCCCGCTTCCTGGGTCGCCACGTCCTTGGGGTTCAGCACGGTGACCACCACCTCGTAAGGCGCCACCGAGACCGGCCAGGTGATGCCGGCGTCGTCGTGGAAGCGCTCGACGATGGCTGCCATGTTGCGCGTGATGCCGATCCCGTACGAGCCCATCACGATGGGCCGGGGGGTGCCCGACTCGTCGAGGACTGTGGCGCCGAGCTTCTCGCTGTAACGCGTGCCGAGCTTGAAGATGTGGCCGATCTCGATGGTCTTCTCCACCTGCAGGGGCGCGTCGCAGAGGGGGCAGGGCTCCCCGGGGCCTACCTCCCGCAGGCCGAGCCACTCGTCCACCCGGAGGTCGCGGTCCACGTCCACGCC
>JBDLIK010000261.1:0-5485 GCA_039714895.1 Myxococcota bacterium
CCGGTCCGGTGGTGGTGGGTCGCATCGGCGACGACCTGCGCATGGACTACACCGCCGTGGGGGACACCACCAACCTGGCCGCCCGTCTCCAGGGGCTGGCACTGCCCGGAACCGTGCTCATCTCCGAGACCACGGCGAACCTGGTCTCCGGCTACTTCGATCTGGAGGAGCTCCGCGAGCTGCAGGTCAAAGGGAAGTCGGAGCCGGTGCGCGCCGCGAGCGTCATCTCCGAGCGTCAGGTGCTGGGGCGGATCGAGGCCCGGGTCGAGAGCGGTCTCACCCCGCTGGTGGGTCGCGACCCCGAGCTCGACGCCCTCGAGCGCGCCTTCGATGCCGTCCGTGGCGGGCGCGGCCAGGCGGTCTTCGTGGTGGGAGAGGCCGGCATCGGGAAGTCGCGGCTGCGCTACGAGTTCCGGCGACGTCTGGAGGGGCGGCCGCACTTCTGGATCGAGGGGCGCTGCATGCCCTACGCGCGCGACTTTCCCTTCCACCCCATCGTGGACGCCCTGCGGCGCGACTTCGAGATCGAGGATGCAGACGACGACGACGCGGCGCTCGCCAAGCTCGAAGCCGCCGAGGCCGACCTGGGCGGGGGGCTCGAGTGGACGCTCCCCTACGTGCGGCTGCTGCTCTCCCTACCCAGCGGGGACGAGGCGGTGGATGCCCTCGACGCCGCGACCCGTCGCAGCGAGACCTTCGGCGCCCTGCGCGCCCGCTTCCAGCGCGCCTCGGAGCAGGCGCCCTTCGTGATGATGGTGGAGGACGTCCACTGGATCGACAAAGCTTCCGAAGACTTCTTCGGCTACCTGATCGACTCGATTCCGGCCTCGCGCGTGCTGCTGCTCTTCACCCATCGCCCCGGCTACCGCCATCCGTCCGGCGATCGCAGCTACTACACCCGCCTCTCGCTGCAGCCGCTCTCGGCCCCGGAGATGGGGCGCATGACCGAGGCGGTTCTCGAGTCCTACACCGTCCCCGCGGCGCTGCACGGCGTGATCGTTTCGCGCGCGGAGGGCAATCCCTTCTTCGTCGAGGAGGTCGTTCACTCGCTGCTGGAGGATGGCACCCTGGTGCGTCGGGAGGATCGCATCGAGCTGGCGCGCGGCCTCGGGAGCATCTCGGTGCCCGACTCGATCCAGGGCGTGCTGATGGCGCGCCTCGACCGCCTGCCGGACGAGCCCAAGCGTGCGCTCCAGATCGGCGCCGTGATCGGGCGTGAGTTCGCCTTCCGGCTGCTCGAGCGCATCGTCGAGGCCGGGGAGCGTCTGGGCCCGGTCATCGAGGAGCTGCGCGGGCTCGAGCTGATCTACGAGAAGGCCGCGCAACCCGAGCTCGCCTTCATGTTCAAGCACGCCCTCACCCGGGATGTCGCCTACGACAGCGTGCTCTTGAGCCGACGCAAGGCGCTGCATCGCATCGTGGGGCTGGCCATCGAAGAGCTCTATCAGGACCGTCTGAGCGAGCACGTCGAGCACCTCGCGCATCACTTCACGGCCGGCGAAGAGTGGGAGAAGGCCTTCCTGTACAGCGTCCGGGCCGCCCGCAAGGCGGCCGACGCCTTCGCCAACCAGTCGGCGGTCGAGCACTGCCGGCGCGCCCTCGAGATCGCGGATCGCCCGGGGGGTGACGTTCCCCGCGAGACGCGGCGCGAGCTCGAGGAGCTGCGAGGGATGGCGGGCGCGGCCATGAGCGACTTCCGGGACTCCGGGGACGCCTTCCTGCGCGCCGTGGAGCTCGCCGACTCGCCCGCCGACCGCGCCTTCGACCTGGGTCGCGCCGCCCACAGCTTCTTCTGGGCGCACGAGTATCCGCAGCTGGCCGAGGCCCTCGAGGAGGGGGAGCGACTCTCGCGCGACCACGATCTGCAGGAGGGGCTGGCCTTCTCGAAGGTCATGCGCGCCTTCCGGACCGTCGTCGTCTTCGGCGAGCTCGAGACCCACGACCGCCTGATCCAGGAGGTGGAGAGCCTTGCGCCGACCCACCCGGAGGTGGTGATCATCCTCCGCTATCTGCAGGGTCAGCGAGCCGAGTGGACCGGCGACTTCCGCGCTGCCGCGGCCTCCCAGCAGGCAGGCATCGACCTCGCCCGCAAGCACCGCCTGCCGGGACTCCTCGTCCCGGGCCAGTGGTTCCGCGCGAAGGCGCTCTGCTGCCTGGGGGAATACGGCGAGTCGCTGGGCCAGATCCGTGAGGCCTACGAGATCGCCGAACGCATCGGGGACCGCCACCAGCGCGCTCGCATGCTCAACACCCTCGGCTGGGTTCACGGGGAGGTGGGCGCCCACGAGCGGGCTGCCGAGTACAACCGGCGCTCGGTGGAGCTCGCCGAGGAGATGCTCGAGCTGGGACTGGTCGCTGGAACCCCCGAGATCCACGGCAACGCCTCCATCAACCTCGCCCGCAACCGCATCGCCCTCGGCGATGTTGAAGGCGCGGAGCAGGAGCTGGCCTCGGTGCGCGAAGACCTGGGACAGCAGGGCGACCCCTGGATGCGCTGGCGCTACTCGCTCCACCTCGCCGACGTCGAGGCCCGGCTCGCCCTGGCCCGGGGGGATCCGGAGGCTGCGCTCCCCCACCTGGAGGAGGAGCTCGCGGGCGCTCGGGAGAAGGGCGCCCGCAAGCTCGTCGCCCGGGCCCTGGCGCTACGGGCTCGGGTGCAGATCGTCCTGGAGGACCCGGAGGCGGCCGAGGCGAGTCTGCGCGAGGCCCTGCCGATGGCCCGGGCCATCGGCCACCCCCCGGCCTGCTGGAGGGCGCTGGCCCTGCTCGCCGAGCTGGCGCGTCGCGCCGGAGAGACCGGCCGGGCCGAAGAGGCCCGGGCCCAGGCCGCCCGGCTGATCGAGGACCGTGCGAACGCCCTCGGGGACACCGACCTCTCGGGCCGACTCCGGGCGCTCGGCCACCGTCTCGCCAAGGACCCGGTGGCCTGCCAGGGCTGACTCCCAGACACCGAGAGGTGGAGGTCCGGATCGCTTTGCCCTCAGGCGCTCGGCGGGCTGCGCCGATGACCCAGGGATGGACGTGCCGGGCATCAAGGGATCGGCCTTCGAGGCCGTGGTGACCGACCTCGTCGCTGCCATCGAGGCGGGGCGGATCTCCCGCGAGGCGGTCGAGGCGCGCCTCGAGCCCGAAGACCTCGCCGTCCTCGACAGCAAGATCGTGGCCTCGAGCTGGTATCCCATCGAGATCTACCAGCGGCTGAGCGAGATCCTGGTGGAGGTGGAGGGGGGCGGGAAGCCCGAGTACGTGCTGGCCCGCGGCGCGCGGGCGGCCGAACGCCTGTTCACGGCGGGCCTCTACCAGCAGCTACGCTTCGGAGAAGAACGCGGCCGCGCCATCCAGGACGGCGGCGAGCTCTGGAGCCAGCGGGACGGCGCCATCATGGCCACCCTGGCCGGTGCCATCTTCAACTTCTCGAAGTGGCGCTTCGAGGTGGTGGATGCCGCAAAGGGCACCCATCGGATCGAGGTCACCGGCGCGGCCCCGATGCCGGAGGTCGCTCGTCTCGCCGCCCAAGGCTTCATCGAGTACACGAGCTCCCGTCTCTCGGGCACGCCGCTGCGGGTGGAGAGTCATCGCCCGGAACCAGACCGCATTGTCTTCTCCATCGGCCGAGCCCGCTAGGGCGGCTCCACCGTGACGGCGATGGCTTCGTGGTCCGAGAGCGGGGTTCCCGACTGCGGGTCGACGGCGGAGATCACCGTGGGATCCCGGGCGCGCAGGCCCCGCTGGAGGAACCAATCGATCTTGAGGGTGCCGCGCCCGGAAGCGGTTCGCTGGGTGGCGGCTTCTGGGTCGTTGCACGAGCTCCAGTCGTAGCCTCGCGCCTCCGCCTGCTCGAAGAGCGGCTCCCAGGCTCTGGGCCGACGCAGTCGATCCGGATCCCTGGCGAGGTCGCGTCGGAGCAGCTCCCGGTCGGCGCGGTGGGCGGCGGAGAGGGTGTGGGTGTTGAGGTCGCCTCCGATGAGTGCGGGAGCTCCGGGCGCGTAGGCGTCGATGGCGTCGAGGAGCCGCGCCAGCTCCTGGGCGCGACCTTCGGGGTCCCCGTGGCTCTCCAGGTGCACGGCGGCGACGGTGATGTCGGCGCCGCCGCAGCGCAGCGTTCCCAGCACCGCGATCCGACCGCCGACGCGTCGCTGCCCTCGCTCCGCCGCGAACCAGTCGCCGCGATCCTCCAACCGCACCACCGCGGGACGCGCAAGCCCGTGGCGTGAGAGCAGGGCGCCGCCGTGGTAGCCCACCGCGTTCTCTCCGTCCGCAGCGGCCGCCTGCTCGCGTTCGTCGCCCAGGCCCAGCTCCAGGAACTCCACCGCAAACGCGTAGCCGCAGCCGAGCGCGGACGCGAGATCGCGGGTCGTATGACGTTGTCCGGAACGCGCCATGCCCAGGTCCAGCTCCGAGAGCAGGAAGACGCTCGCGAGGCTGTCACGCAAAAGCGTCGCTCCGGCTTTCGCGTGGCGGCCCCGCTCGGCGTTCCACGCCACGACGCGCAGAGCCGCCCCCGCGGAGGCGACCGGGGTGGGCGGCGGCGCGGTCTCCACGAGTCCCGAGAACGGCAGGCGGGCCAGGAGCGACGCGTGGGTGGTGTGGCTCTCTGGGAGCGTCAGCATGCGCGCGCGTTCCTCGCGCGAGAGGGTGGGCAGGCGGGATACGGCGCGCGCATCGAGGTCCGATCCCTGTGCATCGATCGACACGGTCCCGAAGCATAGCGGGTGTGGCCCGTCGGGCTTCTCGAGGAGTTGACTAAGGGTTTCACCCGATATCGAAGTGTGAGAATCGGAAAACGGTGCGGAACTTGTGTCTCCGGAATCCAACTTCCGTCGCATGAGCTCCACCGACGGTGTTAGGCTCGAGTCCTTCCTGGGAGACGAAGCATGACCCCCAACGTCGAGCTCCGGACCAAGATCCTCGAAGAAGCCATCGGCATCGTGTATCGGGAGGGCGTCGATCGCGTCACCATGCGTTCGTTGGCCGCCAAGCTCGGCCTCTCCCCCGCCGCCATCTACCTCCACTTCCGCAACAAGGAGGAGCTCGAGTTCGAGATCGGGTTCCATGGCTTCGATCTGTTGTGGGTCGCAATGGCACCCGCCTTCTCCCGGGCCGACCCGCAGGAAGCGCTGGCGGAGGTGCTGCGCCGCTACATGAACTTCGGGATCGAGAACCCCGAGCTCTACCGGTTGATGTTCCAGGACATGACGCGCCTCCAGGCGGGAGGCTTCCCCGAGGACCCGCGGGTTGCGCGGGTCCGACAGGGCGTGGTCTCGGTCTATCGTCGTGGCGTGGAGTCCGGCGACTTCCGGTCCTGCGATGCAGAGCTGGAGACGGCAGTGGGCTGGGCCTGGGTCCACGGCTTCGTGCAGCTCGTCAATCACGGCCAGCTGCCGAGCCACGGTTTGTCGAGCGTACCCTCGATGGTACGAGACACCCTGATCGAGCAGCGGGTCCAGGCGCTCGCGGCCTGAGCCCGACCTGCGGGCCGGGTCTT
>JBDLIK010000262.1:0-5479 GCA_039714895.1 Myxococcota bacterium
GCGCCGATCACCCATACTGCCAGCGGCGGATGATCGACATAGCCCCAGTCAAGGTGGTCCGCGCAGGCGAGGTAGTAGAGCTCGTCTCCGTGGTAGCCCGTAGGCGTCGATCGCCAGGGCGTGCACGGCGAGCTTCAGCGCCAGGAAGGGAGCGACGACGAGCACACGTCGATTCTAGCCGCTCGACTGCGGCCACCCGGCAGCGTCCTCGTTCAGCACGAGGACCGGGAGACCGTCCTCTCGGCCCTCGAGCGGATTCAGCAGGTGCTCGATCTGGAAGGCTCCGCCGCTCGCCGGCGCGCCGACGGTATTTCGCCACGTGGCTGGAGCACACGGGTGCAGCCTGAGCCTTGCATGGACTCCCGTGACCACTGGCCGTAGGCTCCCGCCATGACCCCCCTGCTGCGCTGGGTACTTCCGGCTCTCCTGCTGGGAAGCCTCCTGCTCACTCCTCTGCTGCTGCACTGCACGCTGGCCCGCCACAGCCGGTTACCCTTCGATGCGCAGGCCAGCCATCCCCCGGATCGGGAGTTCGCGGGCGGAGAGATCTTCGCGAGCACGATCATCGCCATCATGGAGCATGAGCTCGACAGCACCACGGGCTGGCGACCCAACGACCTCTTCCTCTGGGGGCCCGGCCTGTGGGCGGACAACAAGTCGAACCGACAGCTCGGCATCATCCAGGTGGTGCGGGAGAGCGTCCGGGTGCTGCGGGACAACCTCACCAAGGTCTCCGCCACGGAATACGACCCGAACCTGGTGGAGGCCGATACCCGTTTTCGCAACGACGAGCACAAGTTCTGGTTCCCCTCGGCCGAGGCCCGCTTCGGCGACGGCGCAGAGTCGCTCCAGCTCTACGTGGAGGGTCTACACGCCGAACCTCCGACCTCGAAGCCGATCAACCGGCGCAACGTGGAGCTGATCCGCCTGTTCCAGGCCTGGACCGATCTTCTCGGCGGCGCTCACGCGGACCTCTATCGGGAGGATGAATCCTTCTGGGTCACGGACGACCACTTCTACCGTGCCCAGGGCTTCGCGCACGTGATGGTGCACCTCACAGTGGCCGTCCGGCTGGAGTATGCCGACGAGCTCCAGCAACGCGCCACCGTCCTCGAGCTCATGGACCAGATCCAGCACTCCCTGGGCACCGCCGCCACACTCAAGCCCCTGATGGTCCTCGACGGCCAGGCGGACGGCCTGTTCGCCAACCATCGGCGCAACCTCGACGCCTACATCGTCGACGCGCGGCAGCTGCTGTACTCGGTGCGCGAGGAGCTCGAGAAGTAGACGGGACCCGGAGGATCGCTTCGCCTCGCTCTACAGGAACGCAGCGGAGATCATGCTGGAGGAGCGAGGACACATGACGAGCCCCGCCATCGCGCCGGTCCCGGACTGGGACATGACCCCCTACTTCCCGGAGTTCGGCGGTCCCGAGTACTCCGCGTTCCGGGACGCGCTGGCCGCCGACGTGGAAGGCTGGCTCGAACGCGTACAGGAGCTCGGCTCGCTCTCGGCGGCCAGTCTCGAGGCCTGGGCGCAGCAGCTGGCGTCCCTGGAGGACCTCACCAACCGTTCGGCCCACCTCGGGTCCTATCTCGGCTGCCTGGGCGCCGCGGATGCGAGAAGCGAGCGGATCCAGACCGAGACGGCCCGCGCAGCCGCCGCCCGCGCCGAGCTGCAGAAGGCGTTCGTGTGGGTGCGCGCGGCCCTGCGCGAGACGGACGATGAGGTCTTCGAGGCGCTCAAGGCGACCGACCGACTCCGCGACGTGGCCTACTTCCTCGACCGGCTCCGCGAGCGGGCGGCGTGGAGCATGGAGCCGGAGCTCGAGGCGTTGGTGGCCGAGCTCGGCCCCACGGGCTTCTCGGCCTGGGGCCGCCTCTACGACCAGCTGTCGGGGAAGCTCGAGTTCGACCTCGAGGTCGCGGGCCGGGAGACCCGCCGACTGCCGGTCTCCATGCGTCTCACGCTGCTCCAGGACCCCGATCCGGCGGTGCGCCGGGCGACGCTGCTCGGGACGAACCGCGCCTGGCAGGGGGTGGCGGACGTGGTCGCTGCCTGCCTCAACGGGATCGCCGGCCAGCGTCTCACCCTCTACCGACGCCGAGGGGTCCCCCACTTTCTCGACCCGGCGCTCTTCGACGCCGCCGTCGGCCGGCCCACCCTGGACACGCTGCTGGAAGTCGTGAAGGCGAGGCAGGAGGTCGCCCGGCGCTTCCTGCGGCGCAAGGCGAGGCTGCTGGGTCGCGATCGGCTCGGCTTCCAGGACCTCCACGCGCCGCTGCCGGTCTCTTCGCCGCGCCGGGTCTCCTTCGACGAGGGCCGGGAGCGGGTGCTCGCCGCCTTCGAGGCCTTCCATGCCGAGCTGGGAGAATTCGCGGGAGGCGCCTTCGATCGGCGCTGGATCGACTGGCGGCCCCGGCCGGGCAAGCGCCCCGGCGGCTTCTGCTCTTCGTCCTCGTGGATCGGGGAGTCGCGCGTCTTCATCACCTACGACGGAGCGGACGGCGACGTCTCGACCCTCGCCCACGAGCTCGGTCACGCCTACCACGCCTGGGTGGTGCGCGGCCTGCGGCCCTGGGCCACCCGCTACCCCATGACCCTGGCGGAGACGGCCTCGACCTTCGCGGAGCAGCTCGTCATCGACGCCGGCCTCTCGAGCCCCGACACCACGGCCGAGGCGCGTGCCTCCATCCTCGACGGACGCATGCGCGACGCCACCGCCTTCCTGCTGGACATCCCCATGCGCTTCGACTTCGAGAAGGCCCTCTACGCGGAGCGTGGCCAGGGCGAGCTCGCCCCGGGGAGGCTCTGTGAGCTGATGGAGCAGGCGCAGCGCGAGAACTTCGGCGACACCCTCGCCAGGGACGAGCTCGACCCCTGGTTCTGGGCCTCGAAGCTCCACTTCTACATCACCGGGCTCTCGTTCTACAACTTCCCCTACACCTTCGGCTACCTGTTCAGCCTCGGCATCTTCGCCCGCGCCAAGCAGGAGGGCCCCGGCTTCCTCCCCCGCTACCGCGAGCTGCTCGCCCTCACGGGGAGCGACACCGCCGAGCGGGTCGCGCGCCGGGCCCTCGGCGTCGACCTCGAGCAGCCGGAGTTCTGGAATGCCTCCATCGATCTGGTGGAGGCGGAGCTCGGCCGCTTCGAGGAAGCCGTCGACGCTCTCTAGCCTGTGGGTGGATCCAGGATCAGCGCCGCGATTCGCTCCGGGATCTCCATCGGTAGGAAGTGGGTGTGGTCGGCCAGATGGATCTCGCGACCCTTGCGGAGCTCGTTCACGAGCCCTGGCCAGGTCGGGGACGAGGAGAAGTCCATCACTTCCCGCTCAGGCGGCGGCAGCTTCGCGCGCAGGATCAGCACCGGAATCTCGAGCGAACGGATGCTCTCGTACACTCCCGAGTTGGTGCGACTGGTCATGTAGATGCTCGCCTCGATCTCCGGGGGACAGGCCAGCTCGTAGCCCTCCCCCCCTTCGACCGGAAGCAGCCCGTGGGTGCAGTACTCACGCAGCGCCTCGGGATCGAACACGGAGTAGGGAGTGCGTCCCTCGAAGCGCTCGAACATCTCCTCGGGCGAGGTGAAGTGGCGCTTGCGCTTCGCCGTCGGGTGGATCCCGTCCTCCAGGCCGGGGATCTTCCAGCCGCCCCCGCCGTAGGCGTCCGGCGCGACGATCACCGGGTCGATCAGGACGAGCCGAAGGAAGCGGTCCGGGCAGGTGGCGGCCGCCTCGACCATGGCGTGGCCGCCCATGGAGTGACCCACGCCGATGACCTCGCGCAGATCGAGCTCCCGCAGCAGGGCAGCGAGATCCTCACCGAACACCTTCCAGTGGGTGATCTCGGTCTTCTGGCTGCGTCCGTGTCCGCGCTGGTCCACCGAGATCACATGGCGCTCTCCCAGACGGCGGATCACCGGGTCGAAGACACGACCGTGGAAGCCTGTCCCGTGGGCCAGAAGGAGGGTCGGCTCCTTTCCGCGCAGCTCGGGACGCCACTCGAAGAAGGCGAGCTCCACCCCGTTGATCCGGGCGCGGCGTTCCTGGGGAGCATCGAGCATCAGCCCTCGTCGGCCTCTTCGCGCTCCGCCTCCGGGGAGAGGGATCCTGCCACGATCTCGCGAGGCAGGGCCTCCAGCGGCGAGGAGCGATCCGGCACCAGCGCGTTCAGCCGGTCGATGAGCTGTCGCAGCCGGCCCACCCGGCGCCGGTCGGTGTGGAGCACCACCCGCGGATGTTCCGGGACCTCCCCCTCCTCCGGACGTAGCGGTCCGGAGACCTGGATGCGGCCCCGGGCCACCAGGTCCGCGAAGTCGGCCTGGAGTGCCTCGAGCTGTTCGGGGTCTGGCGCGCGGCGCACGCGCAGCGCCACCTGATCACCCACATAGCGGCTGGAGTGGAAGTTGGCGTAGAAGCCGAGCGTCTCCGCCACGGCCGCCTCGACGTCGTCCGTCACCTTGAAGAGCGCGAGATCGTCCTCCGAGATGAACTTGCGCGCCAGCAGGTGGTCGTGGAGATGCTGGGTCCAGTCTCTCCAGTAGCAGCCGCCGGGAGCGTCGACGAAGACCACGGGCAGGATCTCGCTCTTGCCCGTCTGGATCAGCGTGAGGGCCTCGAAGCCCTCGTCGTGGGTGCCGAAGCCGCCCGGGAACAGCACGATGGCGTGTGACTCCTTCACGAAGCTCACCTTGCGGGTAAAGAAGTAGCGGAAGTTGATCAGCTTGCTGTCGCCGGCGATGACCTCGTTCGCCTCCTGCTCGAAAGGGAGGCGGATGTTCACGCCGAAGGAGGCCTCGCGACCCGCGCCCCCCTGGGCGGCCTTCATGATCCCACCGCCGGCCCCGGTGATCACCATCCAACCTTCGGACACGATGAGCTCGGCAAACCGCGCGGCCTGCTCCCAGTCCGGATGTCCCGGCTCGGTCCGGGCGCTCCCGAACACCGCCACCTTCCGCAAGTGCCGGTAGGGAGAGAAGATGCGGAAGGAGTGTCGGAGCTCCTTCATGGCGCTGTTCAGCAGAATCAGGTCGGCCCGCGAGGCACCGTCGGCGACCAGTCGCAGCGCCGAGACCATCAGCTGTCGCACGTACTCCTCGCCGTCGATCCGTCCATGGATCTTCCGGGTCTGCGCGAGGATGTCCTCGATCCGCTCGTTGAGCTCCGGCTGGGGGAGCTCGTAGCGGCCGCGGCGGGTCCGCCCCATCGCGGGCAGGATACCCGGCGCGCCCCCCGGCGCCATGCGCCGCCCGGGGGCTTGCGGACCCGCCGAACGACACCCATTCTCTCGCGCCCAAGCCGTGACGTCCGGACGGCATCCCGGACCGCGCCCACCCCGCTCCACCACTCGAGGGGCCACCCGTTGAGCGGCACCGCCATCGGCCTCGACTTCGGGACGACCAACAGCACCCTGGCCTGGGTGGGCAGGGAGGGTGAGCCCGTGTTGGCGAGCTTCCCGAGTCTGGCGGGTGCGACGCCCAC
>JBDLIK010000263.1:0-5473 GCA_039714895.1 Myxococcota bacterium
CGAGCCGTTTCGCCGAAGAGCGCACCTACCTCGTCGAGGGGCGCGAGGTCTCCAAGGCCATCCACTACGGATACGACCTCGCCTCGCTCTCCCACGCAGCCATCGTCGCCGCCAATCGAGGGCGCGTACTGTTCGCGGGAGACCTGGGCATCTACGGTCAGACCGTGATCCTCGATCACGGCGGAGGGCTCACCTCCTTGTACGGTCACCTCTCGGACATCGATGTGGCCGAGGGCGACCTGCTGGAGAAGGGAGAGGAGCTCGGACGCTCCGGCACCACGGGTCTCGCCGGCGGCGACCACCTGCACTTCGCGGTCCAGGTGGGAGGGGTCTACGTGGATCCGTTGGAGTGGTGGGACGGCAAGTGGGTACGCGAGCACGTGGAGGCGAAGCTCGAGGGCGGGTGACCCTGCCGCTGCGCGCGGACCTCGCCGGGCGTCTGGTCCGACGTTACAAGCGCTTCCTCGCCGACGTCGAGACCGCGGACGGCCGGATCCTCACGGTCCACTGCCCGAACCCCGGGAGCATGCTGGGCTGCGCGCGCGAGGGCGCCTCGGTGCGCTGCTCCACCAGCGACGATCCCCGCCGCAAGCTCCGTCACACCCTCGAGATGATCCGCCTGGGAAGGGCCTGGGTGGGTCTGCACACCCTGCGCGCGAACCAGCTGGTGCGGCTGGCACTGGAGGCCGGAGCGATCCGCGAGCTGCGCGGCTATCGGCGGATCCGGCCGGAGGTCTCCGTAGCGGGCTCGCGTCTCGACTTCCACCTGGAGGAGCATGCCCGGGATCCACGTCCTGCCTGGCTGGAGGTGAAGAGCGTCACCCTCGCCCGGGGCGACCGGGCCGAGTTCCCGGATAGCGTCACCGAGCGCGGACGGCGCCACACCGAGACCCTGCTGCGCCTCCGGCGGCGCGGCCAGCGAGCGGTGCTGCTGTTCGTGGTGCAGCGCGCCGACTGCCGGAGCGTGGCGCCCGCAGACGACCTCGACCCGGCCTACGGCGCGGCCCTGCGCCGGGCCGCCCAGGCCGGGGTCGAGGTGCGGGCCGTGCGTGCGCGGGTCTCGCCCCGAGGCATCCAGCTGGACGGCGCACTCCCGGTGCAGCTGTCTTGAGCGAGCGGGCGTCGCTGCTGCGCTGGTATCGGCGCCACCGGCGCGACCTTCCCTGGCGTCGCACCCGCGACCCCTACGCGATCTGGATCTCCGAGGCGATGCTTCAACAGACCCGGGTGGAGACCGTGCTCCCCTACTACCAGCGCTTCCTCGGTCGCTTCCCGGACATCGCGAGCCTGGCGGGGGCCGAGCTCGACGACGTCCTCGGACACTGGGCGGGCCTCGGCTACTACTCCCGCGCCCGGAACCTGAAGCGCGCCGCCGAGATGGTGATGGACCGCTTCGAGGGATCGCTTCCGGACGAGGCCACGGAGCTGCAGCGGCTGCCCGGAGTCGGCCGCTACACCGCGGGGGCCATCGCCTCCATCGCCTTCGACCGTCCCGATCCCGTGCTCGACGGCAACGTGACCCGCGTGCTCACGCGGCTGCGGGGCATCCACGAGGACGTGGGCCGGCCCGAGGTCCGCGCGCGGCTGTGGGACGAGGCCGCCGCCCTCGCCCGGGGCGCGAATCCGGGGGACCTCAACCAGGCCTTGATGGAGCTCGGCGCACGGGTCTGCACGCCCCGCAGCCCCTGCTGCCAGGTGTGCCCCCTCCGCCGAAGCTGCCAGGCCGAGAAGGAGGGCAACCCCGAGGCGCTGCCGCACAAGGCGCCGCGCGCGCGTCCGCGGCGGGTCCGCGCCGGAGCGGTGTGGCTCCGACGCCGGGGCCGCGCGCTGGCGGTGAGACGGCCCGAACAGGGGCTGCTGGGCGGGCTCTGGGAGCTGCCGGGTGCCCCGCTGGCCCGGGGGGCCCGACCCGAGGCGAGCCTGGCCGCCGCCCTCGAGGCGTCCCTCGGGATCCCGGTCTCCGGACTCGAGGCCCTGGGGCAGGTGGAGCACACCTTCACCCACCGGCAGCTCACACTCCTGGTGTTCGCGGCAGAGCCCGGACCCGGGCGACTTCGCCGCAGGAGCTACAGCGCCCATCGCTGGGTGACGCCAGCGGCGTTCCACGAGCTCCCCCAGGGCCGGGTGAACCGCAAGGCGCTCGCCCTCGCGTCACCTCCGTCACCCCGCAGACCACTCCCCTGAAGGCGCGGACCCGGTCCGACCGGAGCCTGCGTCCCGGGGGAGAGGAATGGCTTCGTCGCACCGCGGCTTCGGCACCCGTGCGAGCGCGCGCAGCGCGCTGGCGATGTTCGCGGGGTGCCTGCTCCTTGCCGTCTGGCTGCCGGCCACCGCGGCCCGAGCCGAGACGCCCTGCACCACGGGAGCCTGCTCGTTCTCGGGCCAGTTCGTGCAGGACGACGACATCGTCCTGCTCGAGTTCGAGGTCGCGTCGGGCCCCGACAAGGTGGTGACGGTCCGCACCACGTCCTACGGGGGAAACGACTGCCCCGAGGTCGACGCAGCCGGGACGCCGATGCCGAGCGGTGGCTTCGACCCCATTCTGTCGCTGTTCGATGCCACCGGGGCCCGGTTGGCCGAGAACGACGACGGCTTCTTCGATGTCTGCGAGGCCCCCAACGGGGAGCAGTTCGACGCCTCGATGGAGCTGCAGCTGGCCGCCGGCATCCATAGGGTCGCCCTCACCCAGAACGACAGCCACGCCGGTGTCACCCTCTGGGATCCCTTCTCCCGGGAGGGTCAGGGGAACTTCACGGCTGACTTCGGCTGTGGGGAGAGCGCCTTCTGTGATCAGCTGGGCAACCGGCGCACACCGGACTGGTCGCTCGACGTCCTCGGCGCCGACTCCGTGACCTTCCTGCCCGAGCCGAGCCCGGATGCGCTCGCCGGGCTGGCCTTCGCCACCGTCGTCCTGCTCGGCTCGCTTCGCGCCCCCTCGGCCCGACTGCAGACCGTGCGGAGCCGTCCGCGCGCGTAGCGCGCTCGTCGCGGAGTCCTATGCTCTCGCGGGCGGCGCTCGGTGCCGCAGGAGAGGGGGGTCGTGGCCAGCAGCTTCGGCGAACGGTTCCGCATCACGACGTTCGGCGAGTCCCACGGCGGCGGGGTGGGGGTCGTGGTGGACGGCTGTCCCCCGCGCCTTCCCCTGGCGCTCGAGGAGATCCAGGCAGACCTGGACCGCCGGCGTCCGGGGCAGAGCGCGCTCACCACGCCCCGCCAGGAGGCGGACCGCGCGGAGATCCTTTCGGGGGTGTTCGAGGGCCGCACCCTGGGCTCCCCCATCGCCATCCTGGTCCGCAACCAGGACGCACGGCCCAGCGCCTACCAGGAGATGAAGGACCTCTACCGGCCTTCCCACGCCGACTACACCACCGAGGCCAAGTACGGCATCCGCAACTGGCAGGGCGGTGGCCGGGCCAGCGCCCGGGAGACGGTGGGGCGGGTGGCGGCCGGGGCCATCGCCCGGAAGCTGCTCGGAACCCTGGCAGGGATCGAGGTGTTGGCCTGGGTGAAGCGTGTCCATCAGGTGGAGGCCAAGGTCGATCCGGAGCGCGTCCGCCTCCCGGATGTGGAGGCCAACCCGGTCCGCTGCCCGGACCCCGAGGCCGCCCGGGAGATGGCGGAGCGCATCGACGCGGCCCGGCGCGATGGAGACTCCCTGGGTGGAGAGCTGGAGTGTGTGGCCCGGGGGGTCCCGCCCGGTCTGGGCGAGCCGATCTTCGACAAGCTCGAGGCGGACCTGGCGCGGGCTCTGCTCTCGCTGCCCGCCTGCAAGGGCTTCGAAATCGGCAGCGGCTTCGCGGGCACGCGCATGACCGGGATCGAGCACAACGACCCCTTCGTGCCCGGTGAGGACGACCGCCCGCGCACCCGCACCAACCGATCCGGCGGGGTCCAGGGGGGCATCAGCAACGGAGAGTCGGTGCTGGTGCGCGCCGCCTTCAAGCCCACGGCCACCATCGCCAAGGCCCAGGAGACGGTGGACCGCCAGGGGCGCCCCGTGACCCTCGAAGCCCACGGGCGCCACGACCCCTGCGTGCTGCCGCGGGCGGTGCCGATGGTGGAGGCGATGGTGTGTCTGGTGCTCGCCGACCACCTGCTGCGACAGCGCGCTCTCGACGCCCTTCCGCGCTAGGGCAGCAGCACGAGGCCGGTCACGAAGGACACGGCCGCGGCGAGACAGGCGAGCAGCGCCAGCCAGCCGTGGGTCTCGACGGCGCTGCGGGCGCGGTTGCGTCCCCGGCTGCGCTCGAGGCGCAGGCCCAGGATGGCCACCGTCACGAACAGCGCCGCTGCGGAGGTGGCCAGGTAGGCGTGGACGGTGCCGTAGGGCATGCGGCCGCGCAGCCACCACATGGAGAGCGGTCCTCCCACGAAGCCGACGACCACCAGCGCCACCGCCACGCGGCCCAGCCGCGTGTGACGTCGGATCGACTCCGCCGTGCGTGGCAGGTGCAGGCGCCGGGCCCGCCGGAGCCCGAGCCCCGCACGCAGGGTGAGCCCGACGGTCGCCAACGCGAGCACCATCCAGGCGGGGTGTCCGTAGGCGAGCCAGCGAAGGAGTGCGTCGTGGCCCGTGGGATCCACGTCCCCTTCCGAGTTCAGGCGGTCTTCACTCGACCTTGTGGATGGCGTCTTCGGGCAGCCTGCGCAGCAACGAGTCCAGCGCCGACTTCACGTAGCCCGGATCCCGCGACTCGAGGGTCAGCAGCACGTGGAAGGCTTCCTCGCCCACCTTGGGATACGAGCCGAGCATCAGCTCCGGATACTCGCCCAGCAGGTCGTGGAGGTCCTGGGCGATCTCGCTCTCCCGGCGCTTGACGAAGACGCGCTTGAGCACGAAGGGAATGCCCCGGAAGCGCTCCCGGATCGACTCGAACTTGCGCCGCAGCAGCTCGGGGATCCCCGGAAAGATGTGGACGTTCTCCACGATCACCACGGGGAACCAGAGGTCTCCGGCGTCCACCAGGACGGCACCCTCGGGCACCAGGGTCATCTTGACCTGACTCTCGTTGAGCGGATTGCCAAGAGCCTGGGCGAAGCGGGCCTCGATGGATTCACTCGCCTCGAGCTTCCGGCCGAAGGCGGCGGCCACGCCATCCATGGTCAGGTCGTCGTGAGTGGGTCCGATGCCCCCGGAGGTGAAGACGAAGTCGTAGGCCTCGCTCATCGTCCTCACCTCGCGGGCGATCAGATCGATCTCGTCGGAGATGGTGAGCACACGCTGGACGTCGACGCCGAGCTCCCGGAGCTCTCGGCATAGATAGGGCGAGTTCGCGTCGGTCACCTTGCCCGAGAGGATCTCGTTCCCGATCACGAGGATGCCAGCGCTCGGCATGCTCCCGAGGGTATCAGACCCTCGGGCACGCGGGGACGGATCCCGGAAGGCATGGCGGGCGGCCAAGGGTATCCTCGGAGCCGTGCGAGGGATCCTTCTCGTCGACCACGGAAGCCGGCTCGCGGAAGCGAACTCCGT
>JBDLIK010000264.1:0-5456 GCA_039714895.1 Myxococcota bacterium
CGCATCCGCGCGTCGCCGCCCCACAGGAGCCCCCAGATGCCCGATGTCGTGATCGTCGAAGCTGTCCGCACTCCCCTTGGCAAGCGCAAGGGAGGCCTCTCGGGCACGCACTCCATCGAGCTGCTCGCCAGCACCCAGGCGGAGCTCTTCAAGCGCAGCGGCATGGATCCCGCACAGGTGGGTCAGGTGGTCGGCGGCTGCGTGGGCCAGGTGGGAATGCAGACGATGAACGTGACGCGCAACGCGTGGCTCACAGCGGGCCTGCCGCTCACGGTGGCGGCGTCGACGGTCGACGCTCAGTGCGGATCCTCCCAGCAGGCGACGAACCTGGCCTACGCCCTGGTGAAGAGCGGCGTCGTCGACTGCGCCGTCGGCTGCGGCGTGGAGGTGATGAGCCGCGTGCCCATGGGCGCCACGATCCCGAAGCAGCCCGAGTCGGTGGGAAAGCCCGTGACCAAGTCCTACTGGAAGCACCACGAGTTCACGTCTCAGTTCGAGGGAGCGGAGCGGATCGCCAAGCAGTGGGGCATCGGGCGCGCGGAAACCGACACCTTCGGCAAGCTCTCCCAGGACCGCGCCACCCTGGCCTGGGCGGAGAAGCACTTCGACTCGCAGATCGTCCCCATCGAGGCGCCGGAGCTCGACGACGAGCGCAACCCGCTCGAGACGACGACCGTCATCCGCAAGGACGAAGGCCTGCGCGAGACCACCCTCGAGGGGCTGGCGGGCCTGCGGACGAACCTGCCCGACGGTGTGCACACCGCCGGAACATCGTCGCAGATCTCCGACGGCGCCGGTGCCGTGCTGATGATGACGCGCGAGAAGGCGCAGGCGCTGGGCCTCGAGCCGAAGGCCACCCTCGTCGACACCTGCCTGGTCGGCTCCGATCCTGCGCTGATGCTGACGGGCCCGATCTACGCCACCCGGAAGCTGCTGGCCGACAACAAGCTGGCGATGGGCGACATCGACCTGGTCGAGATCAACGAGGCCTTCGCCTCGGTGGTGCTGGCCTGGCAGAGGGAGCTCGAGCCGGACATGGCGACAGTGAACCCCAATGGCGGCGCCATCGCCCTCGGCCATCCGCTCGGGGGGACGGGTGCCGTCCTGCTGACCAAGGCGGTGCACGAGCTCGAGCGCGGCGACAAGGAGACCGCGCTCGTCACCATGTGCTGCGGCGGCGGTCTCGGCACGGGCACGCTGCTGCGCCGAAGCTAGCGGGGGGGCCTAGCTCCCTCGCCACACGCCCCGCGTGCCTCGTCGCGCCCATCTCGGTGAAGAGGCGGTGGGCCTCGCGGAGCTCGTGCTCGCAGACGGCCTCGTCGCCGAGGAGCTGGGCGAACTGCGCTCGCGCCTCGTGCAGGGACGGGGCATGCGCCTTCACCCCTGTCTTCTCCAGGAGCGCGGGTAATCCTTCCCCCCAAGACCTCCAGCAGCGTGCCGATCAGGCGCTCGTGGAGGTGTTGACCCCGGAAGCTTGGGGCCCGCGAGCCTTCCGCCTCGCAACCTGCTGAGATCGAATTGAAAGATGGTCGGGGTGGTGGGATTCGAACCCACGACGCGGAACCCCCAAAGTTCCGGCTCTGGCCACTGAGCTACACCCCGACGGTTCCACCAGGGTAGCAGCGCCGGCAGGCCCGGGGGTCCGCGACGCCACGCCCGCCAGCCCCTACCCTGCGCCGCGTGGCGGCTCCGGAGGGACGGGAGGGAGGGATCGCGCGGCTTCGGCGCCGGCTGCGCGGCTTCCTGGATGCCGCCGGCGAGCCCCGCTTCGTGGTCACCGCCTGCGGGGTGGGCGTGGTGACGGGCCTGGCCGCCATCGGACTCGCTGAGGCGATCACCGCGGTGCAGCGGGTGGCCATCGGCACCGACGGCGATGCCGCCGCGGCGCTGGCCGCCCTGCCCCGCTGGCAGGTATTGGCGGTCCCCGCGCTCGGGGGCCTGTTGGTCGGAGCCATCGGACTGTTGGCCCGTGAGGTGCCCGGCCACGGCGTGCCCGACGTGATGGAGGCGGTGGCCCTGCGCGGGGGCCGCCTGCCCAAGCGGGTCGCAATCACCAAGTCCCTGGCCACGGCGATCACCATCGGCACCGGGGGATCCGTCGGCCGGGAGGGACCCATCGCCCACATCGGCGCCAGCGTGGGCTCGGCGGTGGGCCAGCTGCTGCGGCTGCCTGCCGACCGGCTGCGCACCCTCACCGCAGCCGGGGCGGCGGGCGGCATCGCGGCCGCCTTCAACGCACCGATCGCGGGCTCCTTCTTCGCTCTGGAGGTGATCGCCCGCAACTTCGCGACGCACACCTTCGCACCGGTGGTGCTCTGCGCCGTGCTGGCGACGGGCGTCTCCCGACAGTACTTCGGAGGCGACCCCGCCTTCGAGGTGCCGGCGCTGGCCCTGGGAGGGGTCGCCGAGGCGCCCCTGGCGGGGCTGCTCGGGATCTTCTGCGGCTTCGTGTCCCTCGCCTTCATGGCGGTGCTGCGCTTCCTCGAACGCGTCTTCGCGCGGCTGCCTGCGCCGCGGCTCGTCAAGCCCGCCCTCGGCGGCCTCGCACTGGGTGGCCTGCTGCTCGTGGCTCCGACCCTCTACGGCGCGGGCCACGAGACCATGGGCGCGATGCTGCGCGGCGAGCTGCCCTGGCAGACCCTCGCGCTGCTGCTGCTCCTCAAGCCCTTGGCGACCTCCACCACCCTCGCCTCGGGAGGCTCCGGAGGCGTCTTCCTGCCGTCGCTCTTCGTCGGTGGGCTGACCGGCGGGCTCTTCGTCATCGGTTGGGACGCCGCGCTGCCGCCGCTCGACACGTCCGTCGGCGCCTACGTGTTGATCGGCATGGCGGCGGTGCTGGCGGGCACCTCCCATGCCCCGATCACCGCGCTGCTACTCGCCATCGAGATGACCCAGAGCTACGCGGTGATCCTCCCGGTGATGGCGGCGGTTGCGCTCTCGACCCTGGTGGCTCGAGCGCTGCGGCGCCATTCGATCTACACCGAGAAGCTCGCGGCTCGCGGCATCGACCTCGACCGCCGGGAGGACCTGGTGCTGCGCGGCATCCGCGTAGACGAGGTGATGAATACCGACCCGCCGGCGGTGCGCGCGGAGACCCCCCTCGACGCGGTGCTGGGCCGCTTCCTCGAGAGTCCCCTCGATGCGGTCTTCGTGCTCGATGCCGCCGGCCGACCCCTCGGCCAGGTGACCATCCACGACGTCAAGGAGGGGATCGCCGAACGCGCGAGCCTCGGCGGTCTGGTGGTGGCGCGCGACGTCTGCGAGGGCGCAACGACCTGCGCCCCCCAGGACAACGTCGCTGCGGCGCTCGACCGGCTGAGCCGCGAGGGCCGCGAGGTCCTCGCCGTGGTGGACGAGCGCGGAGAGCTCGTCGGGGCGCTGCCGATGCGTGCCATCACCGAGCTGATCGCCCGGGAGGCGCTGCGCGGTGAGGTGGTGGGAGTGGCCGCGGCACAGCCCTCGGGTCTGCGCTCGAAGGAGGCCCTGCGGTTGTCCACCGGGATCAACGTGCGGGCGCTGCCCGTGCCCGAGCGGCTGGTGGGAGAGACCGTGGCGAGCCTCGAGGTGCGCGGCCGCTTCGGGGTCTCCGTGCTCTCGGTGCGTCGGGAGGGCGTCGACCGCGGGGTGGATCCGGCGCGCCCCCTCGAGCCGGGCGACACGCTGGTCGCCATGGGCGACGTCCCGGACCTCGACCGCTTCGCCGCCTGGATGCAGTGATGCCTACACGATCAACTGAATCGGCTGCAGCGCTTTCTGGTCCAGCCAGGTGAGGACCTCGCGCAGAGCGTCGGGGTGGACCTCGTGGCCCATTTCGAACTCGCGATAGCTGAGTCCCACGCCGAGGTCGCGCAGTCGGTCCCGGGACTCGCGGCCGCGCTCCACCGGGATCATGGGATCCTCGGTGCCGTGGACCACCAGGGTCGGGAAGCCTTCGTGCTCCGGGAGCTTCGCCGGCACCAGTTCTTCGGGCAGCCAGGAGGAGAGCGCCGCCAGCCCGACGTAGCGGGAGGGGTCGCGCAGGGCGAGCTCGTAGGCCATCACCCCACCCTGGCTGAAGCCGAGCAGCACCAGCTTGCGCCGGTCCACCGGGTAGCGCTCCAGCGCCTCGTCGAGAAAGGAGCGCAGGCGACTCGCGGCCCGCTCGAACTCGGTCGGGTCGGGGGGCCCGCCTCCCGTGATCGGGAACCAGCCGTAGCCCTCGTACCCGGGGGCGATGGGAACGCTTACCGACCCCTGGGGGCAGAGGGTCAGCGCCTCGCCCCCCTGGAAGAGCGGTGCGAGACCGAAGAGGTCGTGGGCGCTGGCCCCCCAGCCGTGCAGGGCGATGACGGTGGGGAAGGGACCCTCGCCGGCGGGAACGTGTGCGGTGTGCAGGAGTTCCATCCCCGAACGATACCGGAAGCCCCCCAGCCTGCCCGGGGGGACGCGTCCGTGCTATCTCCAGTTCATGGGCGGTCGGAGCCTGCTCGACAAGGTCTGGGACGTGCACCGTGTCCGTGAGCTCGGCGACGGGCACACCCAGCTCTTCATCGGGCTGCACCTGATCCACGAGGTCACCAGCCCCCAGGCCTTCGCGATGCTGCGGGAGATGGGGCTGCCGGTGCGCTTCCCGGAGCGCACCTTCGCCACCGCGGACCACATCATCCCAACCGAGAGCCAGGCGCGACCCCTCCGGGACCCCCTCGCCGAGGAGATGATGCAGGCGCTCGAGGCCAGCTGCCGGGAGCACGGCATCGAGCTCTTCGACCCGGAGAGCGGGCGCCAGGGCATAGTGCACGTGATCGGTCCCGAGCTCGGCCTCACCCAGCCGGGCATGACCATCGCCTGCGGGGATAGCCACACCTCCACCCACGGCGCCTTCGGGGCGGTGGCCTTCGGCATCGGCACCAGCCAGGTGCGGGACGTGCTCGCCACCCAGTGCCTGGCCCTGGCCAAGCCGCGTCTGCGGCGCATCGACATCGCCGGGAAGCTCGGCCCTGGCGTCTACGCCAAGGATGTGATCCTCGCCATCATCCGGCACCTCGGCGTCAAGGGAGGCATCGGCTACGCCTACGAGTACGGCGGCGAGGTGATCGACTCGTTCTCCCTCGAGGAACGCCTCACGGTCTGCAACATGTCGATCGAGGCCGGCGCGCGCGTGGGCTACGTAAACCCCGACGAGGCCACCGTGGACTACCTGCGCGGCCGCCCCTTCGCGCCCGAGGGCGCCGCCTTCGAGCGGGCGGCCGCATGGTGGCGCTCCATGGCCAGCGACGCCGACACGACCTACGACGACCGCGTCGAGCTCGATGGCAGCGGCATCTCGCCCTCGGTCACCTGGGGCATCAACCCCGGGCAGAACGCGGGGGTGGACGAATGCATCCCGAAGAGCGACGAGCTGCCCCAGCCGGAGCGGCCCGGTCACGAGGAGGCGCTGGCCCACATGAAGCTACGGCCCGGGCAGCCCAACGCGGAGA
>JBDLIK010000265.1:0-5393 GCA_039714895.1 Myxococcota bacterium
CCTGCTCGCGCTCATCCTCGGAATCGGGATCGTGGTCGACGACGCGATCATCGTCATGGAGAACGCGTACAGACACCAGGAGGAACTGGGCGAAGAGCCAACCACAGCCGCGATCAAGGGTACGAGGGAGATCGCGTTCGCCGTCATCGCGACCACGGTCGCGCTGGTGGCCGTGTTCACACCGCTGGCGTTTCTGCAAGGGACAGCGGGCCGACTGTTCAACGAGTTCGGAATCGCTCTCGCCGGCGCGGTTGTCGTGTCAAGTTTCGTCGCGCTTACGCTCACCCCCATGCTCAGCGCCCGGATCCTCCGCGTGCCGGCGACCCACGGGAAGCTGTTCCTGGTGTTCGAGCGGACGTTCGACGGAATCGCGGCAGCCTACCGCCGCCACCTGGCCATCGCGATCCGGCACCGCGGGCTGGTCGTGGCGGGCGGCGTGGATGGTGCAGCCGCTGCAGAGGTCGATGCCCGCCGCCACGGCGCCCTGGTGGAGGTTCGCGCGGCCGGCGGAGCTCAGGGTGGGCAGCCGGGTCATCGCCATCACCGGAACGCCCCGGAATACGATCACGCGCACGTCCGGCACCCCTCCGCTCACGATCTCCGCGAACTCGGGATGCACCTCGAGGCGCTCTTCTACCATGGCGACGTCCGGCTGACCTCCCAGGGAATAGAGGCCGGAGAGGATGCTGGCCGCGTGGTAGAGGAGATCGTCGAGGCCGAGGGCGCGGCCGTCGGGACGCAGCAGTCGATCGCCCCGGCGGGCCGCGATCACGAGCACCCCGTTTCCCATGGCTCCATGCGCTGGCTTGAGGACGAAGGAGCCACCGTTGGGTAGCTGCTCGGGCAGCTCGCGAATCTCGAAGTGATGGCGTGCCACGGCCAGCAGGCGGGGGACCGGAATGCCCGCCGCCTGGCACAGCCGCTTGGTGGCGAGCTTGTCGTCCACCCTCGGGTAGAGCTGACGATCGTTCCAGCGCAGGCTGTAGTGCGCGTTGCGCCGGTTGATCCCCAGCACACCGACGCGGCGCAGGTTGGCGAGCAGGCTCATGGGGTCTCGGGCTCCTGGGTCGAGGCCATGAAGCGGAAGCGTACGAGGTCGCTGAGCCGGTAGCCCGTGTAGCCTCCCATCAACACCAGGAGCCCGATGATGGAGACCACGAGCTCCGGGAAGGTGAACATCAGGTGCTCGGCGATCGAGCTGCGGAAGAGGGGATACACGAGCACTGCCACCCCGAGCGAGTAGCCAGCGCGCACCAGCGCCGTGCGGGCCCCTTCCTCGGCCAGGGAGACCGAGAACCTCTCGACCAGCATGGTGAGGATCACCATGGGGAAGAGCACGGCGCCGGTGAGGTCGCGCCGACCGAAGTCTTCCCCCAGGAGCGCCAGGGCCGTCACGCTGAGGACCACCAGGCAGAGCAGGATCGCCAACCGAGGCACCAGCAACAGGCGCAGGCGCTCCAGCACGAGTCGACCCGCGATGCCCAGTCCGATCACAATGGCCACCATCCCGAGACCCAGGCCCAGCGAGGTGCCGCGCAGGGTGAAGGCGATCAGGATGGGCATGAAGGTTCCGAAGGTCGGGATCCCGGCGACGTTCCGGAGCAGCCCGATCACCAGGGCGCCGAGGGGGAGTAGCAGCAGCGCGCGCAGCACACCCTGGGTGGCCAGGGGCAGCCGATAGAGGGAGATCTCCGCCAGGAAGGGGTTGTCGGGGATCATCAGGGCTGCGAGCTCCTCCGGGCGAAGCGTCTCCCGGCGTGCTCGATAGCGGTAGCCCACGGCCTCGACCCCCGTGGAGTCGATGCGCTCGAGGCTGCCCGTGCGCAGGACCAGCAGGTCCTCCGGGTGGTGTGCGAAGAAGCCCCCATCGGGAGACATGGGAACCCACTGCCCGGCCAGCCAGGCTTCGGCCCACGCCTCCGAGGCGAGGGTGGCGTCGGAGCGAAGCGCGAGCCCGAGCACCGGGCGCGCCGGGACCCCCGCCGCGCGCAGCAGCGTCACCAGCAAACGGGTGCGCCCTTCGGGCCGCCCTTCCCGGGCACCGAGGGTGAGCAGCGCGTGGTCACTCCCCGTGGAGACCGGGGCGATCTCGTCGCTGACGAAGCCGAAGAGCATGCGCGTGCGGCCGGCGGGGTCGGTCGCGCTGGGCAGGCGCAACGTCGCCAGTACCTCCCGGATCTCCGGCGCCGCGGCGGGCAGTACCGCCGTGGCCTCGCCGTAGCGCTCGCGGATGAACGCCGGAGGCTCCGGAATCGGATCCGGGGGAATCGCCGCCTGGACCGGGGAGAGCTCGACCCGGAAGCCGTGGACGATCTCGTGCATCCCGCTGAAGCGCCCGCTCCACACCCCGGTGCGCTGGTCGCCCTCGGTGCGGACCGTGAAGAGCAGCCGGTCGGAGGAGGTGTGTTCGTCGAAGACCACCTGTCCGTCTTCACTCGAAGGCATGGGAACCCGGATGCTGCCGCGACCCCGCCCGCGAGCATCGACCTCGAGCTCGACGCTCCAGAGCCCCTCCAGGCGCGAGGGCAGGGTCGGGATGCCGAGGACCAGCGCCTTCCAGACCAGAAGGCAGAGCCCGAGGGCCACGAGAAGCAGACCGGTGATGGCGGTGGCGCGGCTCATGGCAGGCTATTCGGGAATCTCGTCGATCGCCTCGAGCTCGTCCACGGGGTCGCCGAGCACTCCCGGCCCCCCGCCCTCGGGGTCCTCGGGCTCCTCGCCCGGGAGCAGGCTGGGCGCGTCCTGGTCGAGTCCGACGTGGAAGGCCGCAAAACCCGGAATCACCACCTGGTTGAGCGCCATTCCGATGAGGCGCCCGTCGTGCGGGGAGAACACGATGGTGCGTTCGTTGGAGATGGGATCGGTCACGGTGCCGAGCACGTCTCCCGCGGAGACCTCCTCGCCGAGCTCCACCCGGGAGATCAGGATGCCGCCCTCGTCGACCCGCACCCAGCGGGAGCGGTAGTAGACCCGCTGGTGCTCCTCGGGGGGCGCCGGTGCCTCGCTCATCCCCAGGGCTGCGACCAGGCGCTGGATGCCCAGCACCCCTCGCTCGACCTCGTCGTCCTGGAAGCGCATGGGTTCGCCGGCCTCGTAGGTGATGGCCGGGATCCCCGCCTCGGTGGCGGCCCGGCGCAGGGTGCCAGGCCGACCCAGACTCTGCACCACGGTTCCCGAGGCGAAGCCGCGCGCCAGCTCGAAGACCTCGGGGCGGGTGAGGTCGCCGCGGAGCTGGGGAAGATTGGTGCGGTGGAAGGAGCCGGTGTGAAGGTCCACCAGGGCGTCGCAGTGGCGCACGATGCGCTCGAAGACCGCGTGGGCGATGCGCGACGCCGAGCTGCCGGCGGCATTCCCCGGGAAGAAGCGATTGAGATCGCGGCGATCGGGCAGATAGCGCGAGGTGCGTCGGAAGCCGTGAAGGTTCACAATCGGAACCCCCACCAGCGCTCCCTTCAGCTCCGCCGCCTCCACGCGCTCGAAGACCCGCCGCACCACCTCGGTGCCGTTGAGCTCGTCACCGTGGATGCCCGCCGTGAGGCAGAGCGTCGGACCCGGCTGGGCGCCGGTCGTGACCAGGACCGGTGTGCGCAGGGAGTAGCCGGCGAACGACTCGCTCACGTACAGGGAGAGCTGCCGTTCCTCACCCTGCGGGATCTCCGCGCCCAGCAGGGCGAGGGGGGGGGGCAGCGCGCTGCCGCCGGCCTCACTCATGAGCAGGAGGCCCAGCAGCCCGGCCAGCGTCAAGGGAAGATCCCCAGCCGTCGCTTGGCTTCCCGGATACGGCCGATGCCCTGCATGAGGGCCGCGCTGCGCAGGTCGACGCTTTCCTGGATCGCGAGCTGGAGCGCCGCCCGGAAGGCGCGCTGCATGAGGTTGATCAGCCGCTCGTTCACCTCTCCCTCGGTCCAGAAGAAGTGTTGCAGGCCCTGAACCCATTCGAAGTAGGAGACCACCACCCCCCCGGCGTTGGCGAGGATGTCGGGCACCACGAACACCCCGTGCTCCGCGAGGATCGCGTCGGCCTCGAGGGTCGTGGGGCCGTTGGCACCCTCCACCAGCAGACGGGTCTGCAGGCGGTCGGCGTTGGCCTCGGTGATCTGGCTCTGGATGGCGGCCGGGATCAGCACCTCGCAGGGCAGCTCCAGCAGCTCGGCGTTGCTGACGGCGTCCGCCCCGGGAAAGCCAGCCAGGCTCTCGTGGTCTGCCAGCCAGACGTCCACCGCGTTGAGATCCAGGCCTCGGGGGTTGTGGATGCCGCCTTTGACGTCGGAGATCGCCACCACCGAGCAGCCCTGGATGGCGGCCAGACGGGCCACGGTGGCCCCTACGTTCCCGTAACCCTGGACCACCACGCGGGCGTCCTCGAGCCGGAGCTCGAGGTGGCGGGCGGCTTCCAGCAGGCAGGTCACGACCCCGCGCCCGGTGGCCTCGCGGCGACCGTAGGAGCCTCCGAGCTCGACGGGCTTTCCCGTGACGACGCCGGGGACCGAGTGGCCCCGGTGCTGCGAGTAGGTGTCCATGATCCAGGACATCACCTGTTCGTCGGTGCCGAGGTCGGGCGCCGGGATGTCGCGATCGGGACCGATCACCTCGATGATCTCGGACGTATAGCGCCGCGTGATCCGCTGAAGCTCGGAACGGGACAGGCCGTGGGGATCTACCCTCGCACCGCCCTTGGCGCCACCGAAGGGCAGCCCCATGATCGAGCACTTCCAGGACATCCACATGGCCAGGGCCGTGACCTCACCCAGATTCACGTCCACGTCGTAGCGGATGCCCCCCTTGGTGGGCCCCATGCTGAGCAGGTGCTGCACCCGGTAGGCGAAGACCGTCTGGACGGTGTCGTAGTCGTCCCGCCGGAAGGGGAACGAGACCACGTGCGCCCGCTGGGGTACCCGCAGCCGCTCCCAGATGTTGGCGTCGAGCCCCACGCGCTCGGCGATGCGGTCGAGCTGCGCCACCGCCAGGCGGTACATGGGGGTGTCCCACTCGAGCCGGTGCTCGATGGTCGTGGCCGAGGTCGGCGGCATTCCCCCTCCGCGGCGCTCTGACGACCCCGCCAGGCCGCGCCGGACGAACTCAGACTGCACAGTGCGGACTGCAGCTGCAGCCCCCACCCTGCACGGATCGGCCGTCCGGAGCCTCCAGCTGAGCACTCGTCCACGGCACGGGCCTTGCTACCCGGGGAGCCGTACCCTGGAGGAACCGATGCGGACCCCGGCAGCCGCTCTGGCGCTCGCGGCGCTCCTCGCCAGCCCCGCCCGGGGCGAGTTCTCCGAGTCCCTGGTGGTAGACCCCGGCGGGACCCTGGAGATCGACATCGACCTCGGCGAGGGCCTGCGGCCGGACCCCGGGGACCTGCGCATCCGTTCCCACGACCGGGACGAGGTCCG
>JBDLIK010000266.1:0-5390 GCA_039714895.1 Myxococcota bacterium
GCTCTCGAACTGCGCGGCGAGCACCATGTAGATCACCAGGATGGCGAGGCCCATGGCGAGGCCGAACTGGGCCGTCCCTTGCTGCAGGGCTTCCGCCTGGCCCGACGGGCGCATGCTGACGCCCTCGGGCAGGACTTCACGCGCAACTTCCCGGGCCTCCTGGATCGCCTTGTCCAGAGACTTCCCCTCCAGGTTCCCGAACACGGTGACGCTGCGCTGTCGGTCCGAGCGCGTGATCTCCTGGGGGGCGGCGCCCGTCTCGATCCGGACGAGGTTGCGAAGCTCCACCACGTCGCCCTGACGCGTGCGCACGTAGAGGCGCTCGATCGCCGAGGGGTCTGCGCGATCCTCCGGCTCGAGGCGGGCGCGGACGTCGAAGCGCTGTCCTCCCTCTTTGAACGTCGCCACGTCCATGCCCCCGATCATCACGCGCACGGCGTTCGCCAGAGAAGCCGCATCCACCCCCAGGGCGGCGGCCTTCTCGCGGTCGGGGATCACGCGCACCTCCGGCAGCCCGAGCTTCAGGCTCTTGTCGAGGTCCACGTAGCCGCCGCGCCCCTCGAGCTCGGTGATGAAGAGCGCGGCCAGCCCGTCGAGCCTGTCGAGGGCGACGTTCCCACGCAGCTCGAAGCCGAAGGTTCCCTGATGCCCGCCGCCGGCCTGCATGGCGGAGGTGTCGTAGACCTGGACGACCTGCCCCGGGATCTTCTGGAGCTCGTCCCGGGCCAGCTTGATGAGGTCCTGGGCGGTGCGCTCGCGGTTGTGGCGGCTGGTGAGCATGGCGAACATGATCATCTCGTTGGTGTTCGCTCGCCGTCCGCCGCCCGCTGCGCCCACCGCCGCGAAGAGTCCGGCCACCTCCGGATGGGCGAGCACGATCTCCTCGTTGCGCTTCAGGTACTCGACGGTCCCGTCGAGGGTGGTGCCCGGCGCCGTCTGTGCCCGGATGAAGAAGAAGCCCTCGTCGGTGGGCGGGAAGAACTCGGCCCCGAGATTGCGTCCGGCGAACAGCGCGAATACGAAGGAGAGTGCCGCCACCCCCAGGGTCGCGAAGCGCGTGGCCCGCGAGCGCAGGGTCCAGTGGAGGATGCGCCGATAGCTCTCCTCGAGCCAGAGGAACCCCTGCTCGAGCCGGTGATAGATGCTGCCGTGAGCGCGTTCCGCAGGGGGCGGCATGCGAGCCGCCAGCATGGGAGTCAGCGTGAGGGCGACGAAGAGCGAGACCATCACGGCGGCCGCGACGGTCACGCCGAAGTCGCCGAGGAAGTTGCCCACCAGGCCCTTGACGAAGACCACCGGCAGGAAGACCACCGCGATGGAGACCGTCGCGGCGGTAGCCGCGAAGGCGATCTGCCGGGTTCCCTTCGAGGCGGCCTCCCGGGGCTCCTCACCTGCCTCCCGGTGGCGCTCGATGTTCTCGAGCACCACGATGGCGTCATCGATCACCACGCCGACGGCGAGGGCCAGGGCCAGCAGGGTCATCACGTTGAGGGTGAAGCCGAAGATCCACATGAACCCGAAGCTCGCCACCAGGGAGAGCGGGATCGCCAGCGCGACGATCAGGGTGGGCCGGGTGCGTCGCAGGAAGATGAAGACGGTGAGCACGGCGAGCCCCGCACCGAACACCAGCGCGAACTGGGTCTCGGCGACCGCCTCGCGGATGCCCCTGGAGAAGTCCGCCAGGCCCTCTCCCTCCTTCAACTCCATGTCCGCGGGCAGCATCGGCTTGATCTGGTTCTGCATGCGACCCAGGATCTCGTCCGCCACCGCCACGGTGTTGGCGTCGGACTGCTTCATGACGCCCACCCCCACCGCGGGGTAGCCGTCGTAGCGTGCGTAGTGGCTGGGGTCCTCGGAGCCGTCCTCCACCCGAGCCACGTCCCGCAGGCGTACCGGGGCACCCTCCTGCCAGGACACCACCAGGTTGCGCAGATCTTCGATCGAGTCGAACTCCGCCTCGGTCTTGACCGCGTACTGGACGACGTTGCTCTCGACGTCTCCGCCGGGGACCTCCACGTGCTCGCGCCGGAGGGCCGTCAGAACGTCACTGGCGGCCAGTCCGCGGGCGCGCAGGTCGTCGCCGTCCAGCCAGATGCGGATGTTCCGGTCGCGGCGTCCGAAGAGCGAGATCGAGGCCACCCCGGGTGCGGTCTCCAGGCGGGGCTTCACCTGGGTGCGGACGAACTCGCTGGCATCCACCGCCGACCGCTCGGTCTTGATCGGGATCCACATGATCGGGAAGTCGCCCATGTTCATCTTGTCGACGACGGGGGGTTCGAGGTCGACGGGAAGCTGGGCTCGCGCCCGGGCCACCTTGTCGCGCACGTCCTGGGCCGCGAGGTCGATGTCGCGATCGAGGTCGAATTGCACGGAGAAGCTGGCGAGCCCCTGGGCGGTGGTGGAACGCAGGGTGCGCACGCCCGAGATGGTGTTCAGGTACTCCTCGAGGACGTCGGTCACGTCCTCTTCCATCACCTCGGGGCTGGCACCCTCGAGAACGGCGGTCACGGTGACCGTCGGGAAGTCCATCTCGGGGTAGCGGTCGACGCCCAGGCGGTTGTAGCCGAGCACGCCGAAGACGATCAGCGAGAGCGCCATCATCCAGGTGAGGACCGGACGCTGGATGCAGAGATCGACGAAGTTCACGGCAGGGCGGTGGCGCTGGGCGCGGGCGCGATGGCGGTGATGGCGGAGTGTCGCTCCGACGTGACGGCGACGCGCACGCCATCGGCGAGGTTCGAGTGGCCTCGCACCACCACCTGGTCGGAGGCGTCGAGGCCGCTCTTGATCTCGACCCAGCCGTCCCGGTGCACGCCGGTCTCGACGCGCACCCGCTCCACGCGATCCTCTTCCACCAGCCGGAAGGCCACCGAGCCGTCCGCGCGCTGGAGGATCGCCTCTTCGGGAACCAGCCGGATCCCCGTGCGCTGGGCCACGCCGAGGTCGGCCCGGGCGAAGAGCCCCGGCCGCAGCCGCCCGTCGGGGTTCGCGAGCTGTGCCTTCACCCGCAGGGTGCGGGTGCGGGGATCGATGGTCGGCGAGACGAAGGTCACCTCCGCCTCGAAGATCTCTCCGGGATGCGGGTCCACCGTGAGGCGGACCGGCTGCCCGAGGGCCGCGCGGCTCGAGTCCGACTGGGGGAGGTGGAACTCCACCTCGATGGGGTCGAGGGCCACGAGTTCGTAGAGGGGCGTGCCCGCGTTCACGAACTCGCCCCGGGAGACCAGGCGTCGGGCCACGAAGCCCGCGAAGGGAGCCGTGACCTTGGAGTCCTCGAGGGCCCGCCGGGCCACGCCGACCGCGGCCCGCGCAGCGTCCACCCGCGAACGCGCCAGCTGGTAGGCGGTCTCGGCCTGATCCAGGCGGGACTCGGAGGCCACCTTGCGCTCGTGCAGGGTGCGGATGCGTTGGATCTCGCGCTCCTGCTCGGCGAGCCCCGCCCCGGCCTCGGCGAGCTGTGCGTTGACGCTGGCAAGCTCGAGCTCCCAGCGCTCCCGGTCGATCTCGAGCAGCACCGTGCCGGCGTCGACGGCGGCGCCCTCCACCACCCGGATCTCCGTCACCCGGCCCGGCACCTCGGCGGCGATGCGCGCGTGCTCCGGTGCCCGCAGCTCCCCGGTCGCCTCGATGCGCTCCTGCAGGGTCTGCACCCGCACCGGCTCCACGCGGACGGGCGCCAGCCTCACGGCGGTGGCCTCGGTTCCTTCACCGCCGCAGCTCGGGAGCCCCAGCAGCAGGGCCGCGAGCCCGGCGGCGCGCCACGCACGATCCATGCTCGTCCTCACGATGCCTGGCGGCTCTCGGCCGCCGGCCGTGGGCGCACGGTTCCCCGAAGCAGCGAGTCCAGCGCCACCTCCACCAGATCGTCGGACCACGGATGGTCCGGGCGGCTGAGGCGCAGGTGGATGAGTCCGTGGAGCAGGACCCACACCGTCTGCTTGGTGGTCTCCACGTCGGCGGCATACAGCCGGCCGGCGCGGTCGAGATCGTAGATCGGTTCCTCCAGTACCGCTCTCGCCTCCTCCGCGGCACGCGGGGGCCCTTCGGCCTCGGGGCGAGGGGTCATCAGGAGTCGATAGAAGGTGGGATTGCGCATCCCGAAGTCCACGAAGGCGTGGGCCAGGGCGCGCATCGTCTCCGCTGCGTCGTCGCAGCTGCCCACCGCGCGAACCCGTTCGCGCAGGTCCGAGAAGCGCTCCTCCAGCAGCGTGTGGAGGAGCCCCGGCTTGTCGCCGAAGTGGTGATAGATGGTCGGCGCCGTGTAGCCGCAACGCTCGGCGAGCCGTCGCATGGAGAAGGCCTCGTAGCCGTCCTCCACCAGCAGGGCCTCGGTGGCTCCGAGGATCGTACGGCGCGCTTCCTCGCGCTGACGATGGCGGCGCATCTGTGCCGGGCTGGTTTCCATCGAACGGTGTATAAGACATGTAACGCTGTTAGCCAAGAGCGCTCTCTGGGTTCCCCGAGGGGAATCGATCCGGCTAGCAGCACCTTGGCGGTGGATGGAAGCGTTCCACATACTGAAATCCAGCCGGGGGCGAAGTGGGAGGGGGTGGAAGGAGGGTCGCCGTGCGGGTCCTTCGCTGGCTGTTGGGGTTCGTGGTGTTTCTGCTCGTGCTCACCGTCGGAGTGGGGGTCGCGGCCCGCTTCGCGGACGGGGCGGTCGGACCGGTGGCGGGGGGGGCTTTCCGCAGCGGCGAGCCCGTGCCCGTGCAGCCCGACGACTGGTCCTTTGCCACCGACATCGAGGAGATCGAGCTCCAGCTGCTGGAGCCGGCTCGCACCCGGGTCACCTGGATCGTGGTGCACGAGGGCCAGCCCTACATCCCTTGTGGCTTCCTCGACGTGCCCCTCTGGAAGCAATGGCCCCACGAGGCGGAGCGGGACGGCCGGGCGATCCTGCGCATCGACGGGCGGCTCTATGAGCGCCAGGCGGTGCGGGTGACCGATCCGGGTCTCCACGCCGAGCTCGGCCGACTGGCCGCTGCCAAGTACGGGTTCGGCGATGGGGAGCCGCCGAGCCCGGATCAGGTCTGGTACTTCCGCATGGAGCCGAGGCCCGCGTCTTGAGCCCTCAACCCGGCGACGCGACCTGCAGCCTACCGTCTTCGAGGGTGAAGACGGGGCAGTAGCGCCCGAGGGGACCTTCGCGCTGCCACCACTGGCCGGTGCGTCGCCGCGTTTCAGGGGGTGCGAAGCGGTAGGAGTAGACGCGCGATCGCAGGTAACGCGGGGGCTGTCCCTCGAAGGGGTCGTGCTCGAGCAGATCGAGCACCGTCGGCGAGCCCCCCAGCAGGCGCGCCGCGAAGCTCGCGAACCAGGGGGAGCGCCGGCAGCCGCGCAACGCGGCGAACCACATCTGCCAGTCGAGCCGCGGCTGGTGGGGAGCGACG